>CAYNIS010000018.1:0-17285 GCA_964397055.1 uncultured Rhodospirillaceae bacterium
CGGGCATAGGCCGACAGGCTCTCGACATAGCGGCGCTGGCCCTCGGCATAGATCGTGTCGAAGGCGAGCGACGACTTGCCGGATCCGGAAAGCCCGGTGATCACGACCAGGCTGTCGCGGGGCAGGGTGACATTGACGTTCTTCAGGTTGTGCTCGCGCGCGCCGCGCACGACGATGTCCTTGGTCATATCTGCCAGCTACCCGAAATGTTCTTGAATAGTTCGCGAAAGCCTAGGCCCGTCCTCGCGGCCTGTCGAGCATATCGGATGTCGAGATCGGAATGGCGAGGCCGGCTGTCCGGCGCCGGCGGACAAGCGATGCATGCGGCGTGCCTCTGCCATGTCGGGATGGCGGGCCAACGGA
This sequence comes from uncultured Rhodospirillaceae bacterium, assembly GCA_964397055.1. GTDB lineage: Bacteria > Pseudomonadota > Alphaproteobacteria > CAYNIS01 > CAYNIS01 > CAYNIS01. Next base: position 364 of record CAYNIS010000018.1, read on the forward strand.
TTTCGGTTGAGCAGGTACCGGCTCGCACCCATCCTCGTGCCCATTGTTTGATCGGTCCCGCGCAATGAGGATCGGCGACAGAAGGGCAGGGAGGAGACCCGACCATGGCGGTGACCGCCAATGGCGCCGAAGCACTCGTCGACACTCGATCGGCGTCGGAAACCCGCTTCGGCATGGACAGCAATCGCCTGCGCGCCCTGGTTCTCCTCACCCTGGTGCGCGTCGGCATGGGCTTCCAGTTCCCGACCGTGACCACGACCGGCCCGCAACTTCAGGCTGAGTTCGGCCTCGTCTACCAGGACATCGGAACCCTGGTCGGGCTGTTCATGATGCCGGGCATCCTGCTCGCCCTGCCGAGCGGCCTGATCACCCGCTATGTCGCCGACAGCCGTGTCATCATCGCCGGTCAGTGCCTGATGGTTGTCGGCACCCTCATCAGCGGGTTTGGCACCAGCTGGTTCGGCGGCGGCTCCGACGCGCTTTTCGCCGGGCGCCTGGTTACCGGGATCGGGGTCGTGCCGCTGTTCGTCATCCTGACCAAGATGATGGCGGACTGGTTCACCGGGCACCGGCTGATCTCGACCGCGCTCGCGATCTTCCTCAACGGCTGGCCGCTCGGCTGGGGCATCGGCCTGCTGGTCCAGCCGCTGATCGCCGCCGCCTACGGCTGGGAGGTTGTATTCCACGTCGCCGCGCTGGTCAGCCTGATCCCGACCCTCGGCATGATCCTCCTCTATCGCGATCCGCCCGGGCAGGCGTCGGCCGCGCCCTCGGGCGGGATCCTCGATCTCAGCCGCTGGGAACTCGTCCTGATCAGCGGCGTCGGCATCCTGTGGGGCCTGTGGACGACGTTCTTCACCATCGTCGCCAGCTTCTCCCCCAGCTTCCTCGCGGCGTTCGTGTTCGACGTCGCCACCGCCAACATGGTGGTCAGCATCAACATGTGGGTGACCATGGCGATCATGCCCTTCGGCGGGGCGATCGCCGACTGGCTGCGGCGGCCGACAACGCTGATTTCGGTCTGCCTTCTGTTCTGTTCTGCCGTCTCCATCGCCTTTGCGATCTTCCCCTGGACCTCGGTCGCGAGCCTGATCGCGATCGGGGTCATCGGCTCGATCCCGGCGGCCTCGGTCATGGCGCTGTCGACCGAGGTCCTGCGCGCCAACACGCGCGGGCCGGGCATGGGGGTCTTCTACATCTGGTACTACGGCATGAACGGCCTGTTGCCGCCGATCGCCGGCTGGACCCGGGACACCACCGAACTGCCTGGCGCCCCGCTGGTGTTTGCGGGCTTCATGATGCTGACCGCGGCCCTGGTCCTGTTCACCTTCCGCCTTGGCCAAGAGGTGCGCGGTGAAAGGCTGTGACCGGGTTTCGTCCTTTGCGGGCCGCGAACGGGGAGGTAGGGTCGCGGCTTCGGATGATTTGTGGCTGGAGACGGTTTCGTGGCGGGCAGCGTCAACAAGGTGATTCTCATCGGCAATCTCGGGCGCGATCCCGAGATCCGGACATTTCAGAACGGCGGGCGGGTGGCCAACCTGTCGCTTGCGACGTCGGAGAACTGGAAGGATCGGAACTCGGGCGAGCGGCGCGAGAAGACCGAGTGGCATCGGGTGGTAATCACCTCCGAGCCGCTGGTCGGTGTTGCCGAGCGGTTCCTGAAGAAGGGCTCCAAGGTCTATCTCGAGGGCCAGTTGGAAACCCGCAAGTTCACCGACAACTCCGGGGCCGAGCGCTATACGACGGAGGTCGTCCTGCGCCCCTATCGTTCGGAACTAACCATGCTGGACGGCCGCGGTGAGGGCGGCGGCATGGCCGGCGATGGCAACCCATATGGCGACTACGCACCCAATGCCGGCGGCGGCCGTCAGGACCGTGGCGGCTATGGCGGCGGCCAGCCGGGTGGCGGCCAGGACCGCGGCGGGTACGGCGGCGGCCGGGGTGGTGGCGGTTATGATGACCTGCCGCCGGCCGGCGATCTCGACGACGAAATCCCGTTCTGACCGGCGGACCGCCGCAGGCAGGCAGCTCGATGACCAACAGTTCCCAGCCCGTGACGCTGGTCACCGGGGCATCCTCCGGGCTCGGCCTGGACTTTGCCCGTCTGGCAGCGGCCGACGGCCAGCGGCTGATCCTCGCTGCCCGGCGGGAGCCGGAGATGCAGGCGCTCGCCGCCGAACTCAAGGAAAAGCATGGCACTCAGTCCCTGGTCATCGCCCATGACCTGTCCTACCCGGGTGCCGCCCGGGACCTCATCGACCGGATCGACGCGGCCGGCTGGCCGATCGACCAGGTGATCAGCAACGCCGGGTTTTCGGTCGCCGGGGCCTTCAAGGAGGCCGACCCCGATCGCCTCCACGGCATGATCAACGTCAACATCCTGGCCCTGACCGATCTTGCCCGGATCCTGCTGCCGCGCATGACCGAACGCGGGTCGGGTCGCATCCTCAACGTCGCGTCGATCGCGGGCTACCTGCCGGGCCCGGGCATGGCGGCCTACTACGCCACCAAGGCCTATGTGCTGAGTTTGTCGGAAGCCCTCTGGCAGGAGACCAAGGGCACCGGCGTCACCGTCACCGCCCTTTGCCCGGGGCCGGTCAAGACCGGCTTCCAGGCGACCGCCGGCATGGAGAACCACGCGGTGGTGAAGGACGGTCTCGTGAAGATGCTGGACGCGGCCGACGTCGCGAAGATCGGCTATGAGGGCATGAGGGCGGGTCTGCGCGTCGTCAACGGGTCCTGGATGGACTGGGCTTCGGTCCGGCTGCTCTCGGTCGTGCCCAAGGCCGTTGTGCTGCCGGTGGTCGCCAACATGGTCCACAAGGAACGGTGAGTTCCCGCGCCGATTTCCGACCCACCCCGTTTGCGCTGCGGCGGGCGCAGGGTTAAAATCGCTTAACGCTTCGGGGGCGCCTCGCGAACACCGCCCCGCCGTCGTGGCGACCACGACACCTCGCTATCCAATCCAAGGGGCTTAAGTGTCCGACATCGATAATCCGCCGCCCGAGCCGCCCACCTCACCCGGCGGGCCGGGCGACGACGACATCTCCCCGGTTGCCATCGAAGACGAAGTCAAGCGGTCCTACCTCGACTACGCGATGAGCGTGATCGTCTCGCGCGCGCTTCCCGACGTGCGCGACGGCCTGAAGCCGGTGCACAGGCGCATCCTCTTCGCCATGCAGGAGGGCGGCTACACCGCCTCTCGCGGCTATTCGAAGTCCTCGCGCATCGTCGGCGACGTCATGGGCAAATATCACCCCCATGGCGACACCGCGATCTACGACGCCATGGTGCGCATGGCCCAGGATTTCGCGATGCGCCTGCCGCTGATCGACGGGCAGGGCAATTTCGGGTCGATGGACAACGACCCGCCGGCGGCGATGCGTTACACCGAAGCGCGCCTCGCCCGCGCCGCGGAGAGCCTGCTCGACGACATCCAGAAGGAAACCGTCGACTTCCAGCCGAACTACGACGGCAAAGAAGAGGAGCCGGTGGTGCTGCCGGCGCGGTTCCCCAACCTCCTGGTCAACGGCGCCGGCGGTATCGCGGTCGGCATGGCGACCTCGATCCCGACCCACAATCTGGGCGAACTTATCGATGCCTGCTGCGCCCTCATCGAGGACCCGGATCTCACCCTTGAACAGTTGATGGAGATCGTGCCCGGCCCGGACTTCCCGACCGGCGGCGTCATCGTCGGGCGGGCCGGCATCGTCCAGGCCTATTCGACCGGCCACGGGTCGATCCCGATCCGCGCCCGGGTGGGGATCGAACAGATCCGGAAGGACCGCGAGGCGATCGTGGTCACGGAGATCCCCTATCAGGTCAACAAGGCGCGCATGATCGAGCGCGTCTCCCGCCTCTCGGCCGACAAGACGATCGAGGGACTGGGAGAGATGCGCGACGAGAGCGACCGGCATGGCCTGCGCGTCGTCTTCGAGATCAAGCGCGACGCCATGGCCGACGTCGTCTTGAACCAGCTCTACCGCCATTCCGAACTGCAGACGTCCTTTGCCTGCAACATGCTGGCCCTGAACGGCGGCCGGCCGATGGTGATGACGCTGAAGGAGATGCTCGTCGCCTTCCTCGACTTCCGCGAGGAGGTGATCACCCGGCGCACCATCTACGACCTGCGCCGGGCGCGCGAACGCGCCCATGTCTTGATCGGTCTCGCCGTTGCCGTCGCCAACATCGACGACATCGTGGCGCTGATCCGCAACGCACCGGATCCGGGCACGGCGCGACGCGGCCTGGTTGAGCGCGCGTGGCCAGCGGAGGACGTCGCCCCGTTGATCCGGCTGGTCGACGAACCCGATCGACCGGTCCAGGCCGACGGCACCTATTTCATGTCGGAGGAGCAGGCGGCCGAGATCCTGAACCTGCGCCTCCAGCGCCTGACCGGGCTGGAGCGGGAGAAGATCGGCGACGACCTGAAGGCGATCACCGACACCATCCGCGACTACCTCGAGACGCTGGCGAACCGGGACAAGCTCATCGGCATCCTGCGCGACGAACTGATCGAGGTGAAGGAGCGGTTCGCGACCCCGCGGCGCACCGAAATACAGGCGAGCGAACTCGACACCGACGACGAGGACCTGATCCAGCGCGAGGACATGGTCGTCACCGTCAGCAATGGCGGCTATGTGAAGCGCGTGCCGTTGTCGACCTATCGGGCCCAGCGCCGCGGCGGCAAGGGCCGAACCGCGATGAGCACGAAGGACGAGGATTTCGTCTCCGAACTGTTCGTCGCCAACACCCACGACCCGGTCTTGATCTTCACCACCCGGGGTCTGGTCTACAAGACCAAGGTCTACCGGCTGCCGCTGGGCACGCCGCAGGGCCGCGGCAAGGCGCTGGTCAACCTGTTCCCGCTGGAACCGGGAGAGAGCATCTCGGCGTTCATGCCGCTGCCCCAGGACGAGGAGAGCTGGGACCAGCTCAACGTCATGTTCGCGACCTCCGTCGGCACGGTTCGCCGCAACCACCTGTCGGACTTCCGCAACATCCGCTCGAACGGCTTGATCGCGATGAAGCTCGACGAGGGCGAGCGGCTGATCGCGGTCAAGACCTGCCAGGAAACCGACGACGTCCTCTTGTCGGCGCTCAACGGCCGCTGCGTGCGCTTCCCGGTCACCGACGTGCGCCTGTTCGCCGGGCGCACGTCAACCGGCGTGCGGGGCATCCGGCTCGGCTCGGGCGACGAGGTGATCTCCATGTCGATCCTGCGCGGGGTCGAGGCCAGCCCGGAGGAGCGGGCCGCCTATCTGCGCCAGGCCAATGCTCTCCGGCGGGCGACCGGGATCGAGGCGTCCTCCGACGAGGAGGCCCTGGTCGCGGAAACCGACGATGCCGACGCGACCGCGGTAACCGGGTCGATGGTGCTCGACACCGAACGCTTCGCCCAGCTGTCGGCGGCGGAACAGTTCGTCCTGACCGTCACCGAGCGCGGCTTCGGCAAGCGCACCTCGGCCTACGAATACCGGACCATGAACCGGGGCGGGCAGGGTGTCTGGAACATGGACCTGACCCAGCGCAACGGCAAACTGGTCGCCGCCTTCCCGATCGAGGACGGCCAGCAGTTGCTATTGGTCACCGATGGCGGGCGATTGATGCGGATCGCCGTCGATGATATCCGGATCGCGGGCCGGAAGACCCAGGGGGTCACGCTGTTCCGCGTCGACGACGGGGAGCGCGTGGTCTCCGTCGCCAGCCTCGCCGAGGACGAAGACAACGGCGAGGACGAGGACAACGTCGACGAGAGCGGCGACGACGGCAATGGCGATACGGGCGGCGGCGCGGTCGAGCCGGCGCCCGACACACCAGGATCCTGATCGAGAGAGCCGGCATGACAGCGAACGTAACCACCGTGAACCGCCGGCCGCGCATCGGTCTCTACCCGGGCACCTTCGACCCGATCACCAACGGCCACATGGACGTGATCCAGCGGGCGGCCAGGATCGTCGACCATCTGGTCGTCGGGGTCGCGCGCAATGCCGGCAAGGGGCCGCTGTTCTCCTCCGACGAGCGGTTGGAACTGGTGCGGCAGGAACTGCAGCCGATCATCGACCAGGGCTACAGCCTGGAAGCGCGGACCTTCGACAATCTCCTGATGCACTTCGCGGAGGAGCTTGGTGCCTCGGTCATCGTGCGCGGACTGCGTGCCGTCTCCGACTTCGAGTACGAGTTCCAGATGGCCGGGATGAACGCCCAGCTCAACGACGAGGTCGACACGGTGTTCCTGATGGCGACCGACAAGCACCAGTTCATTTCCTCGCGCCTGGTGAAGGAGATCTGCATGCTGGGCGGCGACATCACGCAGTTCGTCAGCCCCAACATCGCCACACGCCTCGGCGATCGTTTTGCCAAGCAGGCCCAGGGGTCGGGGATCTGACAACGCCCCCCGGAGGCTGCGATGGGCATGGCTGTGTCCGGATGCCTCGGATTGCCCGGCTTGGCTTTTGACCCTATTTTCACGACGTGAGCAGGCGGGTCGGTAGCTCAGTTGGTAGAGCATTCGACTTTTAATCGAATGGTCCTGGGTTCGAGTCCCAGCCGACCCACCACGCAAGTCTGATCAGACGCCATGACAACCGGCGCCGTCAGCCAACGTCGACAAGATGATCTCTTGAGGCTCGCCTCCCATATCCAAGGATATCGGTCGAAGTGCGGGGGCGAGCCATGCGTGTGGGTGTGCCGAAGGAGATCAAGACCCACGAATACCGGGTGGGGTTGAGCCCCTCCTCAGTCCGCGAGCTTGTCCACCACGGCCATGAGGTCCTGGTCGAGACCGGGGCGGGCTCTGCCATCGGCCTCGACGACGACCAGTACCAGGCGGTCGGCGCCAGGATCGCCGCCGACGCGGCGGAGGTGTTCGCCTGGGCCCAGATGGTGGTGAAGGTCAAGGAGCCGCAAGAGGCGGAATACGGCTTGCTCCGGCCGGACCAGATCCTCTTCACCTATCTCCACCTCGCCCCGGACGCCGGGCAGACGCACGCACTCGTCGAATCCGGGGCGATCTGCATCGCCTATGAGACGGTGAAGGACCCGGCCGGGCGCCTGCCGCTCCTGGCACCGATGAGCCAGGTGGCCGGGCGCATGGCCGCCCATGTCGGGGCCACCCATCTGGAACGTGCGCGCGGCGGGCGCGGGGTCCTGCTCGGGGGTGTTCCGGGTGTCCCCGGCGGCAAGGTCGTCGTCATCGGCGGCGGCGTCGTCGGTATCAATGCCGCGGTCATGGCGATGGGCCTGCAGGCCGACGTCACGGTGATCGACAAGTCGCTGCCGCGCCTGGGTGAGATCGACACCGACTATGAGGGGCGTATCCGCACGCGCTATTCGACGCTGGACGCGATCGAGGCGGAGGTGACCGCGGCAGACCTGGTCGTCGGGGCGGTGCTGGTGCCGGGCGCGGCCGCCCCGAAGCTGGTGACCCGCGAGATGGTCCGGGCGATGCAGCGCGGTTCGGTCATGGTCGACGTCGCGATCGACCAGGGCGGCTGTTTCGAGACATCGCGCCCGACCACCCATGCCGACCCGACCTATGTCGTCGACGACGTCGTTCACTACTGCGTCACCAACATGCCAGGCGCGGTCGCCCGTACCTCCACCCTCGCCCTCAACAACGCGACACTGCCCTATGTGCTGGCGCTCGCGGGCAAGGGCGTGCGCCGCGCCCTGCACGACGATCGCTTCTTCCTGGCCGGCCTGAACGTCCATTCGGGACGGGTCACCTTCCGCGACGTGGCCCAGGCACACGGCCTGCCCTTCGTCCCCGCGGAAGAGGCCCTCGGCCTCTGAGCAGCAGGCCGCGATTACGATAACGGCTTCGGCCCAAGCCGATCAGCCGTTCATGATCCGTTGGTTGGCGGCGCGCAGCCGGCGGATGAGGACGCGCAGGAGCGCCTTGATCCCCGACGGCGACCGGTCGATCAACTCCTCCAGGACGACGTCGGTGATCATGACGGCGACCGTGGTTTCGACGGCGCGCGCCGAGGCACTGCGCGGTTCCCGGTCGATCAGCGCCATCTCCCCGAACATTTCCCCGGGGCCCAGGGTGTCGACATAGACCTCCACGCCGTTGTGGAGGGCGATGATGTCGACCTTGCCGCTTTCGATCAGATAGGCCTCCGACCCGCGCTCGCCCTGGCGCATGATCGTGTCGCCCGGATGGAACGTGCGGCGTGATTTGACCGAACGGCCGCTCATCGGTGGGTTCCCCCGAGACCGGCGAGGGCGGCCGCGGCGTCTAGGGCCACCTGCGTGCGGGCGATGACCGCGTCGAGATCGGGGTCGAGCGGGGGACGAGCGACCGATGGCGGCCGAACCGGCGGCGGGTCCGCGTCCTGTGCAGGGTCGCCGGGCGGAAAGGCAGCCGAGGGGAGCTTGAACTCCGGCCCGAAGGTCCGGTCGGCAAATTCCGCCCAGGCGTCCGCGTCGACCGGTTCCCCGGCCTGTGCCGCGAGGCTGGTCCAGTCCGGCTCGTTGAAGGCTTCCGGCGACCACAGGCCCGGATCGACCAGGTCCTGGTCGAGATCGAGGCGGCCGGCGCGCAGAACCGCCAGCGCGTCGGTCACGACATGGGTCTTCAGGGCGCGAAACAGGGCGTAGGCGAGCGGCATCGGTGCCCCGGCCGCGACCGCGAGCCGGGCCGCCACCTCTGGCGTGCGGTAGCCATTGGCGAGCGCCATCCAGACCGCACCACGCTCAAGCGGGCCCTCTATGCGGCCGAGCACGGCAAAGCCGCCGACGCCGCGCGGGTCCGAGGGTCGGTCGACAGCCCCGGCCGCACCCGGCCGGCGACGTAGCGGCATCGGCTTGATCGTGCGTTCGAGCCAGGCAATCGCTTCGGCGAGGTCGATCCGGCCGTCGGCGCGCAGCGGCATGCCGAGTGTCACGAACTGCCGGACCTGAGAGCCGGTCAGGCCGAATTCCCGGGCGAACCCTTCCTTGGTGACGATGTTCATCCGCGCGGAGCCCCGCCGGCGGACGGTCCCCCGACCACCATCAGCCGTCCTGCCCCGGGAGGATCGCGAACTTGAAGGGCAGGGCGGCGAGGCGGACTTCGTCGCCGTCGCTGAGCCACGCGGAAACCACCCGCTTGCCGTTCACATAGACGCCGTTGGTGCTGTCCATGTCCTGGATGCACCAGCCCTTGGCCCCGGTCAGGAACCGGGCGTGCTGCCTGGACAGGCGCGGGTAGGGGATACGCACCGTCGATGCCTCACCGCGGCCGATGGTGATGACGGACCCGAGGGGAATGTCGATGGTCAGCCCGACCTCAACCCCGTCCATGGGTTCCGACTTCGCATAGACCAGCTGGCCACGCGCAAAGCTCGCCAGCGAGATCCGCTCCGGGCTGAGGGTCTCGCCGTCCTCGTCGTCGTCGTCGATATCGGTGACCATGACGATGGATCGGGTGAGGTGTCGTGCGGCAAAACCGCCGGTGGGCCGTGACGCGCATCGCCACACTCCTTATCCAAACCCCTCTTGGACTGGGTGGCAAGCAAAGATAGACAAGGGTGCCGCCATCAATCGCCGCCGCGATGCCGATGATCCGTCGTCATCGCCGCCAAGGTCGGATGCCGTTCATGCGCCACCGTCGCCTTCCCTGCTGTCGTGCTCCAGAGCCCGTTCCAGCCAGGCTTCATCAAGCCGGCGGCACGGGAAACGCCCACAACACGGGAACCGCGCGCAAATCGTCGTCGCGGATGGGTTCGGGCCGCCTCGGCCTTGCGCTGGTGATCTGGGCGATCGGCCTGCTGCCCGCGCCCGCCGGTGCGCAAGACTTCCGGGGCGCCACCTGGGGCGAGGAGCGATCGGTGATCGCCGAACGGGAAACCGCGGCCCTGTTCCGGGAGGCGGCCGGCCAGTTGATCTATGCGACCGACCTCGCCGGGCTGCGCATGGCCGCGATCTATCGGTTCGATGGCGAGGGTACGCTGGCCGGTGCCGCCTACAGCCTGCTCTCGCAATTTGCCGACCAGGCCCTCTACATCCAACAGTTTTCCCGGCTCGAGGAGCTTCTGGGGGAGAAATACGGCGCTCCCGCGAACCGGCGCCAGCGGGTCCGCCCGGCCCTGTCCTATCGGTCGGAATGGATGACCGGTCGCACCCGGATAACCCTGCTGCTTGCCGAGACAGCGCGCGGCCGGCTCGATCTCACGATCGACTACCGGCCGAATGCCCCGACCCTGACGCCGGGGGGTGGCGACGACGGCGACGTCCTCGACAAACTCTGAGCCTGATCGAGAGCGGCCGGACCGCCATGGTGATCCGGCCCTGGTGGTTGGATTGCGCCGAACGCTCAGTAGCGCCGGGGGCGCATGCCCGAGGTGGCGAGGATCAGGCTCGACGCCGAGGCGATCATCAACCAGTCGACCATGCTGCTGTCGCCGGGCATCGGCAGGAACAGGAAGTCGCCCACGATGCCTGCGATCAGTCCACGGTCACCGATCAGGATCAGCGCCATCGCCGTCTGGAAGAGGGCGACCAGGACATACGTCCGCCGGAGGTCGGTATCATAGGAGTTGCGGGAAAGCTCAGCCGGCGCGTGGCTCGCGGCAACAACGAGGCTGACACACAGCGAGATCACCGCCAGCGTGTAGGTGTCGAACTCGAGACCCTGGAATGAAAACCAGGTCCGGCCGAACAAGCTGCGCGCACTGTAGTCGAAGAAGAGTCGACACCAGTCCAGGAAGATCAGACCGAAACCGATCGGCAAGCCCGCACTTCGCACTGCGGCAGCAGCGGTTGGGCGCGCGTAAGTATAGTCAGGCTCGTAGAGAGTGCCGGTCATGGTCTCGATCCTTCCCATTGGCCTCCCGAATTATGCTGTCATGGGAGTCAACACGGGGGGTCCTGTCAAGTTCCAATGCACAAGTCATGCCATTGCTCCGAACCCATTGATTTAGACGAAAAACACCAAATATGCAGCGCTCTGTCGGCGGATCCGGACAAGTCCGGATCAAGAACGGATCAGGATCATGGAAGACACTCGCGCGGATCATCCGGTGGAAGCGTGGGACGAGGCGTGGGACGATGATCTCGATGACGCCTCCCGCCGGAGCCCGGACACAGCCGTGGTCGAGCTTCTGGGCCTCAAGGCGGCGGAAATGCTGGGGGCGGATCACGCGGTGACGGGCACCTTGCGACGCGCGGCGGCCTCCGGCTCGGCCGCGGACATGGAAGCCGTGTGGGCGGCCGTCATGGCCCTGCCGCGCGACCAGCGGGCCGGTATCGTCCATCTGTTCGATCAGCTTATGAGGGCCGGTATCTCCCGCCCCGTGCCTTACGAAGAGACCGCGCTCGTGGTCCCGTTCGGCGATCGACCGCGCGGCGACGTGGTCTGACGACGCCCGGCCTCCGGCCGCCCGCGGGCGCGCAATTGCGACCTCCATGCAACAGTTCCGGCAGGCTTGTTACAGCCCCCTCGGATCGGCTTTGACAGCCGTTGTGGCGGGCGGCTACCAGACGCGCCAGCAAGCATGCCGTTCCGGACAGCGGGGCGTGCCGGTCGTGAAGGAGAGTGGCATGGGTGTGGGCAGCGTACGGGTTGTCGGCGGCATGGCTGCCGGTATCGCGATGATGGTGACGGCCGGTGGCGCGTCGGCGCAGGGCTTTCCCCCGTTCAACGGCCTTTACTTCGGCGTTCATGTCGGCGCTTCGATCGTCGACGCCGACTTCGAGTTCGACGCGCGGGCCAACCGCGCCGGTCTGAACAGCTTCCAGGGCGACGACACCAACACCGGTGCCTTCGGCGGTGGCTTCATCGGCTACGGGGCGACCACCGGATCGCTCTACCTGGGCGCCGAGTTCGACGGCGGCATCTCCGGTGCCAATAGCAGCTTTACGGACAATCAGAACGGCGTCCTGATCGAAGGCACCTACGAGCAGGACTACTCGATAGCGTTTTCCGGCCGCATCGGCTACCTCGCCCAGCCGAACCTGATGGTCTACGCGCGCGCCGGCTTTGCCATTGCCGATTTCGACTTCACCCTTCGGGACAACCAGAGCCAGGTTTCGGATGACGAGACCATCAATGGTGCCCGCTTCGGTTTCGGCATCGACTATGGCGTGACCAACCAGCTTTTCGCGCGCGCGGAGTACACCTACACCATGTACGGGGACGATGAGACGATCGTCGACAGCGTCACCGACAACCGCGCGAATTTCGACGTGGACGAGCACCTCCTGCGCTTCGGCGTCGGCTACCTGTTCTGATCGCCTGAACGTCCTTTAGAGCCGGGGCCGGGCCGTCCGTGGGCGACCCGGCCTTTGTCATGGTGCCTTCGGCTCCGGCGCGAACGTGTCTTGATTGCCGGCTGACCGGCAGGTTGTCAGACTGCGCCCCTGGCTGAAATCTCTGGGGAACGGGCTGACGACATGGCAGAGACACTGAAAGACAAGATCGTATGGGTGACCGGGGCAGGCACCGGCATCGGCCGCGCCGGGGCGGAGGAAATCGCGCGCGCCGGGGCCACAGTGATCCTATCCGGGCGGCGTCCGGAGCCGTTGGAAGAGGTCAAGAAGACGATCGACGGCGAGGGCGGCATTGCCGAGATAGAGCTTCTGGACGTCGCTGACGAGGCCGCGGTCAACAGCACGGCGAAAGCAATTCTGAGCCGCCACGGCCGCGTCGATATCCTGATCAATTCCGCCGGCCTCAATGTGCCAAAGCGGAACTGGCCGGTGGTCGACGGCGATGGCTGGCGCCATGTCTATGACGTGAACGTGCACGGTACCTTCTACTGCATACAGGCGGTCCTGCCCTCGATGCGGGAGCGCACGGACGGGCTCGTCATCAACATCTCCTCCTGGGCCGGGCGCTACTCCTCGCCGCTGACCGGCCCGGCCTACACCGGTGCCAAGCATGCCGTGGTGGCGATGACCATCTCCCTCAATCAGGAAGAGTGCATCAACGGCATCCGGGCGACGGCGATCTGCCCGGGCGAGGTTGCGACCGAGATCATGCAGAAGCGGCCGGTGCCGCCGTCTCAGGAGGACCTCGACCGCATGGTCCAGCCTGCCGAGATGGGCAAGACCCTGCGCTTCGTGGCGGAAATGCCGCCGGAGGTTTGCGTCAACGAGATCCTGATCTCGCCGACTTGGAACCGCGGCTTCGTCGCCGCACTTACGAATGGGCCGCGCTGAGCGGCCATGCGCTGAACGAAGGGGATTGACGGTGGATCAGGGTGGTGGCGGTGCCGGCGACGGCGGGCGGAACCGCGATCGGATGGACGATATGGTCCGGCGTGGCGAGGACGCCGCGCGCCACCACCCGCTGCCGCCGCATCCCCATCAGCACGGCCTGCTCTGGCGCTTGCGCAACTATCTTCTGGCGGGAACCGTGGTCAGCTCGCCGGCGGTCATCACGCTGCTGGCCGCCTGGTATCTGGTGACCGGGATCGACCATCTGGTCGCCCAGGTGCTGCCCGGCGAATACGACCCGCATCGATACTTCCCGCTGACCGTCCCGGGGCTGGGCGTCGTCATCGTCCTCGGCAGCCTGACGCTGGTCGGGGCATTGACGGCGAACTACGCCGGCAAGCTCGCGGTGGGCTTCTGGGACTGGATGATCGACAGCACGCCCGTGGTGCGCAACGTCCACAGTGCGGTCAAGCAAATCGTCGAAACGGTGGCGGCCAGCCAGGAGAGTGCCTTCAACGAGGTCGTGCTGGTCGAATACCCGCGACCGGGCCTGTGGGCGATCGCCTTCGTCGTCGGCTCGACAAAGGGCGAGGTTCAAAGGGTTCTGGACCGGAACGTGGTCAACGTCTTCCTGCCGACCACGCCGAACCCGACGTCCGGATTCCTGCTGTTCGTGCCGCGCGGCGACCTGATCACCCTCGACATGACGGTCGAGGAGGGGATCAAGATGGTGATCTCCGGCGGCATGGTGACACCGCCCGACCGCCTGATCGAACAGCGCGACTACAGTGAGGCGCTGGACGAAGGTCAGGCGCACTCCTGAACGCGGATGACGGACCGCACTCAACCGGACGCGAGGTAGCGCACCGCCTCGCGCCGCTCGAACAGGTGCAACAGCACGCGAAGCCGCCGGCCGCGATCGCTCTCCAGGCCCGGGTCTGTTTCGACGACCCGCATCGCGTCCTTGCGGGCGATGTCGATCAGGTCGCCATGCTCGCTAAGGTCGGTCAGGCGGTAATCGGGCAGCCCGCTTTGGCGCGTGCCGAGCAACTCGCCGGCGCCGCGCAGTGCCAGGTCCTCCTCGGCGATGACGAAACCGTCATCGGTCTCGCGCAGGGTCTTGAGGCGACGGGTCGCGACCTCCGACAATGAACGGTCATAGAGCAGGAGGCAGGTGCCCTGGGCGTTGCCGCGGCCGACGCGGCCCCGCAGCTGGTGCAACTGGGCGAGCCCGAAACGGTCGGCATGCTCGATCACCATGACGGTCGCATCGGGCACGTTGACGCCGACCTCGATCACCGTCGTCGCCACCAGGACATCCAGGCGTCCGCCGGCGAAGTCGGCCATCACCGCGTCCTTCTCCGCCGGTTTCAGGCGGCCGTGGACGAGCCCGACCCGTTCCCCGAAGACCTGGGAGAGATGCGCATGCCGGTCGGTGGCAGCGGCGAGGTCGACGCTTTCCGATTCCTCGACCAGCGGACACACCCAATAGGCCCGCTGCCCCTGCGCCAGGGCGCGCTTCAGGCCGTCCACGATATCGCCCATGCGCTCCATCGGGATCGCGCGCGTGTCGATCGGCAGGCGCCCCGGCGGCCGCTCGGTCAGCCGCGTCACATCCATGTCGCCATAGGCGGTAAGCGTCAGCGTGCGCGGGATCGGGGTCGCGGTCATCACCAGGACATCCGGATGCCGCCCCTTGGCCGAGAGCTTCAGGCGTTCGGCCACCCCGAAACGGTGCTGTTCGTCGACCACCACCAGGCCCAGGTCATGGAACGCGACGGTGTCCTGGAACAGGGCGTGGGTCCCGACCACGAGCGGCAGGCTGCCGTCGGCCAGCTTTTCCAGGACCCGGGGACGGTCCGGCGAATTGCGAGCGGTCCCGGTGAGCAGGGCGAGTTCGACGCCGATCGACTCGGCCAGCGGGGCCATGGTGGCAAGATGCTGCTGGGCCAGGATTTCGGTCGGCGCCATCAGGGCGGCCTGGACGCCGCACTCCGCCGCCGCCAGCATGGCGATCAGCGCCACCACCGTCTTGCCGCTGCCGACATCGCCCTGCAGCAGGCGCAGCATGCGGGTGGGGGCCGCCATATCCTGGTCGATCTCGGCAACCGCGGCCTCCTGTCCGCCGGTCAGCGCGAAGGGCAGGGCGGCGCGAAGCCTTGTCCGCAGGCGCCCGTCCCCGTCCAGCGACCGGCCCCCGGCACGGCGCTGACGGCGGCGTATCAACAGCAGGGCCAACTGGTGGGCGAGCATCTCGTCATGGGCCAGACGTCGGCGTGCCGGCGCGCCCGCGCTCAGATCGCCGGCGGCCTGGGGCGCATGGGCCCCGACCATCGCATCGCGCCAGCCGGGCCACGCTTGCGCCTTCACCAGCGCCGGATCCGCCCAGTCGTCGAGGTCCGGGAGGCGCTTCACAGCCGCCTGGATCGCCTTGCGCAATGGTGCCGGATTGACACCCTGGGTCAGGGGATAGGTCGGCTCGACCCCGATCACCCGGTCGCGTTCGGCGACCGGCACGACATGGTCCGGGTGCACGATCTGGAAACGCTCGTTGAACAGGTCGACGCGACCGGACACCACGCGGTCCTCGCCGGTCGGCAGGATGCGCAGGAGGTAGTCCGGACGCGGGTTGAAGAAGACCAAGTCTATCTCCCCCTCCGGATCCGAGCACGTGACGCGATAGGGCGCGTTCCGTCCCTGCGGCGGCGCATGACGACCGACGGTCACCGTCAGCGTCTGCACGCGCCCAGGCTCCGCCACCGCGATCGACGCGACGGCGCGGCGGTCGACGAAGCCCGTGGGCAGGTGCCAGAGCAGGTCGACGACCCGCTCCCCCGCCAACTTGGCGATCAACGGCGCCAGCCGCGGGCCGATGCCCGGCAGGGTCTCGATCCCGGCGAACAGCGGAAACAGGATTTCCGGCCGGTTGCCGGGGTCAGGTCTGGTCATCGACGGCGGAAGGCTGACATCGAAGGGGGTGGGCTCTATATCGTCGCGAGGACGTGACAGCCCAAGCCCCCATCTCCAAAGCCCGCACCTCCCAAGCCACCTGATCCCCAGACACCTGATCCCCAGACACCTGATCCCCAGACACCATCGGATGCGTCGAAGCACGTGACACACATGCCCCCGCCTGACGGCGAAAGCCCGACCGAGATCAAGCGCAAGCGCCTGCTTTATCGCAGCTGGAACCGCGGCACGCGGGAATCGGACCTTCTCATGGGGCCGTTCGCCGAACGCTACATCCGCGAGTTCGACGAGGCCGCACTCGACCTTTATGCCGCCCTGCTCGAACGGTCGGATCCGGACATCTACAACTGGATCTCCGGCCGCGAGGAGCCGCCGGCGGACATCGACAACCGGGTCACCCGCCTCCTGATCGAGACCGCCGTCGAGCTGCGGGCGGCCCGCGAGGCCCAAGGGGGCTGAGCCGGACCGTGAGCCAAGCCCTTTCCCATCTGATCGGAAACCGCGCCGGGCGCTATCGCATCGCCGGAGCGCCGGAGGGCCAGGACGCCCGCATCCTGGCCGACATCGCGCGCCAGGCGCCAGGCGGGCTGATCCACGTCGCCAGCGACGATGTACGCACCCAGCACCTTCTGGAGGCGCTGGGCTTCTTCGCCCCGGACCTCGACGTGGTCGTGCTGCCGGCCTGGGACTGCCTGCCCTACGACCGGGTCTCCCCGAATGTCGAGATCGTCGCCCGCCGCATCGACGCCATGGTCTCGCTCGCCGGCGGCGGACCCGGGAGGGGCCGCCTCGTCCTGGTGACGGTCAAC
>CAYNIS010000019.1:0-17242 GCA_964397055.1 uncultured Rhodospirillaceae bacterium
GATGATGCAGGCCCAGCCGCAGACGCAGCAGCAGATGCCGATGCAGCAGCAGATGCCGATGCAGCAGTCGGTGCCGATGCAGCAGCAGATGCCGATGCAGCAGTCGATGCCGATGCAGCCGCAGATGCCGATGCAGCAGCAGATGCCGATGCAGCAATCGATGCCGATGCAGCAATCGATGCCGATGCAGCCGCAGATGCCGATGCAGCAGCAGATGCCGATGCAGTCCGGTGCGAGCCTGGCTCCGGCTCCGGCGGCTCCGGTTCAGGCCACCCCGGCGCCTGCCGAAACCGGCGGCCTCAACGTGCCGGAACTGCATGAGCCGTTCGAGTACACTCCGCTCGACCGCAACGAGGACGGGCTGGTCACCGCACTCGAGATGGCGATCTGGGTCGACGGCATCTTCTTCGGCATGGACATCGACGAAAGCGGCAGAGTCTCGGCGACCGAATACATGCTCGTCTTCGGCGAGTTCGACTCCGTGCGCGCCGAGTTCGAGGCGATGGCCGTCGGCGATGCCGAACTGACCCTGCCGCAAATGCTGGCCGTCTACCGGGCGAGATTCCAGGCGATTGATGTCGAGGGTGACAACATCATCAGCGTCTGGGACTTCCCGCTCGTCTACCACACCACGCTGGACCTGCCGTCCGCGCAGTGACTTCCCGGGCGGTGAGTTGATCGACGGGCGCCGGTCATCTGGCCGGCGCCTCGCATCCGGGCGTGAAGGGGGGATTCGGTCATGAACGAACTGGCGCGTCGGATCGGCGATGCCTCCGCCCGCATCCCGATCGTCGCTCTGCTCGGTGCGGAGTTCGTCTCGTTCGATGCGCAAGCGATGCGGGTCACCATGCACTACGAGGGCCGGCCGGAGTTCTCCAACGGCAACTCGATCCAGGGCGGCATGGTTTCCGCCATGCTCGACAACGCCATGGCGGTCGCTTTCCACCATGCGACCGACGGCAAGTTCTATGTGCCGACGTTGGAGATGAAGACGAGCTTCCTGCGTCCGGCGCCGTTCGGCCGGCTGATCGGCGAGGGCTGGGTGGTGCAGAAGGGCCGGTCGATCGCCTTCCTGGAGGCGCAACTGTTCGACCCGGATCGCAAGCTTCTGGCAACGGCGTCCTCGACCATCAAGCCGACCCCGCGCGAGCCCGACTGAGCGGCCGGTTGCGGCAACAGACCTGCCATGCTTGCGCGGTTCCCGCCGATTTGCTTAACAACCCGCGCATCCTGAGCGCTGAGGTCCGGCCCGACATGGCAGAGCAATCCCCGACCGAAGCGGCTGCCGGCGCCGACCCAGCCGGGGTCGGCTTCGAAACACGCCTGATCGAGGTCGTGTTCCCCGGCCTGACCAACCACTATGGCACGCTGTTCGCCGGCAACGCGCTCAGCCTGATGGCGAAATCGGCCTTCGTCACCGCCACCCGGCTCTGCCGCCAGACCGTTGTCCTGGCACGCGCCGACGACTGCCGTTTCCTGAAGCCGGTGCCGCAGGGCCGCTTGGTGGAGATGGTCGGCCGGGTCGCCGAGGTGACCGCGAAGAAGATCGTGGTCGATGTCGAAATGCTGGCCGAAGTGCTCACATCCGGAGAGCAGGTGGTCGCCAACCGCGGCCGCTTCGTCTTCGCCACCGTAGATGCCGATGGCCGCGCCGTGCCTGTCTCGGTCGTGGCTGAGTCCGGTTCCTGACGCCCCCTTTTCCCAAGAAGACGGAAACACGCCCCATGAAGATGCATGTCCTGAAGGTCCACCCGGAAAAGGATCGGCTGGCCAAGACCGACCAGCTGGCCTGGAAGTTCGCCGAGATCGCGTCCGATCCGGTCGCCATCGAACCGGCCGTGACCGACATGATCGTCAACCGCATCATCGACAACGCGTCGGTGGCGCTGGCCGCGATCAACCGGGGGCCGGTCGCGACCGCGCGCCAGCAGGCGCTGGCCCATCCGCGCGCCGGCGGGGCGACCGTGTTCGGCATGCCGAACGATCAGGGCTTCTGTGCGGAATGGGCGGCGTGGGCCAACGGGACGGCGGTGCGCGAGCTCGACTTCCACGACACCTTCCTAGCCGCCGACTATTCGCACCCGGGCGACAACATCCCGGCGATCCTCGCCGTAGCACAGCAGACCGGCAAGGACGGCCACGCCCTCGTCCGCGGCATCGCCACCGGCTATGAGGTGCAGGTCAACCTTGTGAAGGCGATCTGCCTGCACAAGCACAAGATCGACCACGTGGCCCATCTCGGCCCGTCGGCCGCGGCCGGCATCGGAACGCTGCTCGGTCTCAGCCCCGACGTCATCTTCCAGTCGATCCAACAGGCCCTGCACGTGACCTGTGCCACCCGCCAGTCGCGCAAGGGCGAGATCTCCAGCTGGAAGGCGTTCGCCCCGGCCCATGCCGGCAAGCTTGCGGTCGAGGCGGTGGATCGCTGCATGCGCGGCGAGGGCGCGCCGTCGCCGATCTACGAGGGCGAGGATTCGGTGGTCGCCTGGATGCTCGACGGGCCGTCGGCCGAGTACCACGTGCCGCTGCCGGAGCCGGGGGAGGCCAAGCGCGCCATCCTCGACACCTATACCAAGGAACACTCGGCGGAGTATCAGAGCCAGGCGCTGATCGACCTCGCCTTCAAGATGGGCGAGCAAATCTCCGACTTCGACAAGGTGAAGTCGATCGTTCTGCACACCAGCCATCACACCCACTATGTGATCGGCACCGGCGCGAACGATCCGCAGAAGATGGACCCGAACGCCAGCCGCGAGACCCTCGATCATTCGATCATGTACATCTTCGCGGTCGCCCTTCAGGACCGGGCCTGGCACCACGTCCACTCCTACGCGCCGGCGCGCGCCCGGCGCGAGGACACCGTGCGCCTGTGGCACAAGATCTCGACCGTCGAGGATCCGGAATGGACCCGGCGCTATCACTCGCAGGATCCGAACGAAAAGGCGTTCGGTGCGCGGGTCGAGATCACCATGGAGGACGGCTCGACCCTGGTCGACGAACTGGCCGTCGCAAACGCCCACTCGCTCGGCGCCCGGCCGTTCCAGCGGCCGGAATACATCAAGAAGTTCAGGACCTTGACCGAAGGCATCGTGCCGGCGGCCGAGCAGGACCGGTTCCTGGAAATCGTCCAGCGCCTGCCGGACTTGAAGGCCGAGGAGCTCAAGCTCCTCAACGTCGCCCTGCCGCTCGATCAGCTGGTTGGCAACGCCCCCGACGGGCGCGGTATCTTCTGATCTTGAGAAGAACACGGGTGGGCCGGGCCGGCGCTGCGATCGGCGCCGACCCGGTCACCCGCACCCTCGAGGAAACCCCATGCTGTTCAACAAGACCACCGCCGCCGAAAAGCGCGCCAAGTTCCGCGCCGACCTCAAGGCCGGCAAGTTCGTGCGCTTCCCAGGTGCCTTCTCGCCGCTCGTCTCGATGGAGATCGAAAAGACCGGCTTCGACGGCGTTTACGTTTCCGGGGCGGTGCTGTCGGCCGATCTCGGCCTGCCCGATATCGGCCTGACGACCCTGACGGAAGTCTCCCAGCGTGCCTATCAGATCGCCCGGGTGACGAACCTGCCGGCGATCGTCGACGCCGATACCGGCTTCGGCGAGCCGATGAGTGCCGCGCGCACGGTCCAGGTGATGGAGGAGATGGGCCTCGCCGGGCTCCACCTCGAGGATCAGGTCAATCCGAAGCGCTGCGGGCACCTGGACAACAAGGACGTGGTCGGCGTTGACGAGGCGAGCCGGCGCATCCGGGCCGCCTCCGACGCCAAGCGCGATCAGAACTTCCTGATCATGGCACGCACCGACGCCCGCGCGATCGAGGGCTTGGACAAGGCCATCGACCGCGCCAAGGCGTATATCGACGCCGGGGCGGAGATGATCTTCCCGGAGGCGATGGCGGACCTGGGTGAGTTCGAGACCTTCGCGAAGGCGGTTTCCGTGCCGATTCTCGCCAACATGACCGAGTTCGGAAAGTCGGAGCTGTTCACCGTCGATCAGTTGAAGAACGCCGGGGTGCAGATGGTGATCTACCCGGTCACGTCCTTGCGCATCGCCATGGGCGCGGTTGAGAACGCGCTCACCCACATTCGCGACACCGGCTCGCAGAACGGCCTCCTGAACCAGATGCAGCACCGCCGCGACCTGTACGAGCTGATCCACTACGAAGACTACAACCAGTTCGACCAGAGCCTGTTCAATTTCCGGGTCTGAGCGGAGAATAGCCGCCAGCCCGCCCCAAGTATTCCTGGGAGGAAGAGAAGAATGACGGAAGATATCAAGCGCGGCCTCGACGGCGTTGTCGTCGACACCACGTCGGTCTCCAAGGTGATGCCGGAGACCAATTCGCTGACCTACCGCGGCTATGCCGTGCAGGATCTGTGCGAACACTGCTCGTTCGAGGAAGTCGCCTACTTGATGTGGAACGGCGAGCTGCCGACCGCGGCCGAGCTCAAGGAGTTCCAGGAGAAGGAGCGCGGCTACCGCGGCATCAGCCGGGAGCTGAAGCAGGTCATCAGCCTGTTCAGCAAGACGTCCCACCCGATGGACACGATCCGCACCGGCATCTCCTTCCTCGGTGTCGAGGACCCGGACGCCGATACCAACACGCCGGAGATGGATTACGAGAAGGCCCTGCGCATGTTCGCGAAGGCGCCGACCATCATCGCCGCCGACTTCCGCCATCGGAAGGGGCTGGAGCCGATCGACCCGGATCCGTCGCTCAGCTATTCCGAGAACTTCTTCAAGATGTGCTTCGGGGAGGTGCCGCCGCCGGAGGTCATCCGCTGCTTCGACATCTCGATGATCCTCTACGCGGAACACTCGTTCAACGCGTCGACCTTCACCTGCCGTGTCATCACCTCGACCATGTCGGACATCTACTCCTCGGTCACCGGTGGCATCGGGGCGCTCAAGGGTCCGCTTCACGGCGGTGCCAACGAGGCCGTGATGCACATGATGCTGGAGATCGGCGACCCGGCGAAGGCGCGGGAGTGGATGCTGGATGCCATCCACCAGAAGAAGAAGATCATGGGCTTCGGCCACCGCGTCTACAAGTCTGGCGACAGCCGCGTTCCGACCATGACCCACGCCTATCACGAGATGGCGCGGATCAAGGGCGAGACGAAGTGGGTGGAGATGTCCAAGGCGCTCGAGGAGACCATGATCGCGGAGAAGGGCATCTACCCGAACCTCGATTTCCCGGCGGGCCCGGCCTACTACCTGATGGGCTTCGACATTCCGATGTTCACCCCGCTGTTCGTGATGAGCCGGATCACCGGCTGGACCGCCCACGCCATCGAGCAGGCGGCCAACAACCGCCTGATCCGGCCGTTGTCGGCCTATAGCGGGCCGAACCAGCGCCAGACCGTCCCGATCAACGACCGCTGACCGGCGGGGGCGCCGGGGGCCTTCAAGGGTGATCGGGTTCTTGTCCGGCCTGGCGGGGCCGGCGCTTCTGGTGGCCTGCCTCGCCACGCTGGTCGATCGCTATGCCGATGTGTCGGCTGCCGCACGGGTGGCTGACACCGCACTCGTCCTGTTTTTCCTGTTGCTGGGGTCACGCGTGCCGGTGACCGGCCGGGTGTTCCTGATCGTGGCCGCGATCCTCGGCGCCTATGCCGCGGGCCGTGGCGACGATCTCCAGGCGCTGTCATTGCGCGCGCTGGAGCCGGCACGAAGCTTCGCGACCCTGTTCGTGGCGCTCGGCGTGTTGCGCCTGGCTGCCGAATCGAGCCGGGCGATCCGCAGGTCCGGCCGCCACCTTCTGTCCCAGCCGCCGTCGATCAGCTATCTGGCGATCACCAAGGGGGCCGCGCTGTTCGCGTTCGTCCTCGGCTTCGGTGTCCTGAACGTCCTCGGCACCATGGTGCGGCGCGGTGCCCGCCTGCTGCCGGCGGAACTCAGGGCGGCCCCGGAACGACGCGGCATGATCGGCGTCGTGCGCGGCTTCTGCCTGCAGGTCACGTGCAATCCCATCGGGCTCCCACTCGCCATCGTCCTGCAGTTCCAGGCGGGTGCCGATTGGCGGGAGATCGTTCCGCTGGCGCTCGGCACGTTCGGCTTGTTCCTGATCGTCGGCTGGTGCGTCGAACTGGCGACCGCCCGCGGCGGCGAGCGGCTGAAGAACAGCGCCGGCGATCGCGGCTGGGCCGTCCATGTTCCCGTCGTTGCCGTCATCGCCGCCGTGGTCTTCGGAACCATGGCGCTGGAGCAGGCGACCGGCCGCCCGCTGATCGTCGGCGCGATGACCGCAGCACCGGCCGTGTCGGTCCTGTGGCTGCTCGCGCAGGCGCGCGGGCTGGGGCTCCGCCGCTCGGTGGCGCTGACCGGCCGGCGCGTCACCCGCCATGTCATGGACCGGTTCCCCGGGTACCGGCTGGAACTGTCGATCCTGTGCGGCGCCTCCGTGGTCGGGACCTTCCTCGCCGCCGTGCTGCCGATCGACCAGGGCCTGGCCCTGCTCCAGGCCCTTGCCTTGCCGCCGGTGATCGTGCCCGCGCTGATGGCGGCGACCGTGATCCTGGCCGCCCAAGTCGGCATCAACCCGATCGCGACCGTGCTCCTGATGCTCTCGGCCATCCCGCAACCGGAGGCGCTCGGCGTATCCGCCACGGTGGTCGGCGTCACCATCCTCGGCGGCTGGGCGATCGCGGTCGGCTCGTCGCCCTTCGCGATCACGACCTTGATCACGTCCAGCCTGACCGGGTTGCCGTCGCGCGTGATCGGCTGGCGATGGAACGGCGTCTTCTCCGTCGTCTGCTTCGCTTTCCTGACACTCTACATGGCGGCCTTGGTCGCCTACGATTTCTGAACAATCGACCCTGAAGGAGCCTGCCCATGTCCACCGCGCGCCGTGTTGCCGTCGTCACCGGAGCCACCGGGGAGCTCGGCTCGACCACCGCCAAGCGCCTCGCCGGGGAGGGCTGGGACGTCGCCGTCCACTTTGGCTCCAACACCGCGAAGGCGGCAGAGGTGGTGGCGGCCTGCGAGGCGGCCGGGGCCCGGGCGGTCGCGATCCAGGGCGATGTCGCCAGCGACGCCGACTGCCGGCGCATTGCAGCCGAGGTCGAGGACGCCTTCGGCCGCTGCGACGCGCTGATCAACAATGCCGCCGTCACCAAGTTCGTCGCGGCTCCCAACCTCGACGATCTCCTGGCGGAGGATTTCCAGCGTATCCTGGGCGTCAACCTGGTCGGGCCGTTCCAGATGACGCGCGCCCTCACACCGCTGATGAAGGCGACCGTCCACGCCAATGGCGGCCCGCCGGGCACCCGCGCTTCCGTCGTGATGGTCTCCTCGACCGCCGGGGTCACCGGCTATGGCAGTTCCATCGCTTATGCCGCGTCCAAGTCCGCGCTCAACAACATGACGATCACGCTTGCCCGCGTTCTCGGCCCCGAGATCCGGGTGAACGCCGTCTGCCCGGGCTTCATCCAGGGCGAGTGGCTGGCCGAGGGCATGGGGGCCGAGCGCTACAACGCGATGAAGGGGGCGGTCGAAAGCCTCTCCCCGCTCAATCACGCAAGCGATGTCGAGGACCAGGCGGAGACCATCGTCTGGCTGGCCGGCAACGGCCGCCACATCACCGGGGAGGCGATCGTCGTCGATGGCGGCTTCCGCCGCTGCCTCGCCCGGCCGTGACCTCCCCGCAGTGCTTCCCGCCTGGGGTGGGCGGGAGGCCGCTGCGCGGTGGTCGGCTACCCTATTCGGCGATGGCGGCGTTGGTCAGGTTGTCGAGCGCGCCGGTCATCCGCATCACCGTCGCGTTGTCGGCTCCGAGGCCGTAGTCCCCCAGCATCGCCGCCGGGCTCTGGTAGTGGACGATGACCTGGCCGTCGCCGTCCTCGAACACCTGGACCTTGAGCGGCAGGTGCAGCCCGGCACCGGGGCTTGCCTGCATCGCCGGCGTGCCGAGCCGCGGGTTGCCGAAGATCACCACGACATTCGGCGCAAGCTCCATGTCGACGCCGGCCGCAGCCCGCGCGTGGTCGACGGTGGCGGCGACCTTGGCCCCGGCGTTCTCGATCGCCGCGGTCAGCTTGGCGACCGTGTCGGCCACCGAATGCGGGCTTTCCTTGGTGATGATGTGGCCGTCGGCGAAGGCCGGGGCGGCGGCCCCGAACAAAAGGGCGACGGCAATCAGGCTCTGACGCAGCATGGGTCCGGTCTCCGGCCTCGGGATGAGGATACCAGGGTGTCGAAAGCCCTCAGCAAATGGGACGCGGCGGCCAAAAGAAAAGCCCCGGCGCGGGAGCGTCCGGGGCGGAGACAGTCGGGTCAGGCTTGCCCTATTCCGCGGCGACCGCGGCGGCCGGGTCCATGCGCACCAGGGCCTCGTAATCGTCGCGCAGGTGACGGGTCACCGGGCCGACCTGGTAGTGCACGTCGTCGATCTGGCCGACCGCGGTGACCTCCGCGGCGGTGCCGGTCAGGAACACCTCGTCCGCGCGGGCGAGCTCTTCCGGCTGGATCGGCCGTTCGATGATTTCGATGCCCCGGTCGCGCGCGAGGCCCATGACGGTCTGGCGCGTGATCCCGTCCAGGAAACAGTCCGGCACCGGGGTGTGCAGCTTGCCGTCCATGACCAGGAAGACGTTGGCCCCGGTCGCCTCTGCGACCTGGCCCCGCCAGTCGAGCATCAGGGCGTCGTGAAAGCCCTGTCCCTCCGCCTCATGCTTGGAGAGCGTGCAGATCATGTAGAGCCCGGCGGCCTTGCTGTCGGTCGGCGCGGTGTCCGGCGCCGGACGACGGTACTTCGCGGTCTTGAGCTTGATGCCGTTCTCGCGCAGTTCGGCCGGGAAGTAGCTCGGCCACTCCCACACGGCGATGGCGACGTTGATCGCGGTCTCCTGGGCCGAAACCCCCATCATCTCGCTGCCGCGCCAGGCGACCGGGCGGACATAGCCGTCGACGATGCCGTTGGCGGCAACGACGTCGCGGCACGCCTGGTCGATCTCTTCGACGGAGTAGGGCAGGGTGAAGCCGAGCACCTCGGCGGAACGGGCAAGTCGTTCGGAGTGTTCCGTCAACTTGAAGATGCGTCCGTCATAAACCCGCTCGCCCTCGAACACGCAGCTGGCATAATGCAGCCCGTGGGACAGGACATGCACGTTGGCCTCGCGCCAGGGCAACATCCGGCCATTCCACCAGATGGTGCCGTCGCGGTCGTCAAAGGGAATAATCGACATGGTCTCTGGGCTTTCCGGGTTAGATTATGTCGTTGTTGTTGAGCGTCAGGTAACATTCACATCAGAGACATGTCAACATGACTGACATAAATACCGGCGCCAATCCGCTCTTCCTGCGGGAGGAGGACCTCCGCCAGGGGATCGAAATGCTGTTCTTCGCCTATCGCGATTTCACCGGCGAAGCCGATGAAATCCTTGAGGAAATCGGATTGGGCCGGGCGCATCACCGGGCGATCTACTTCATCGGCCGGAACCCCGGCATCACGGTGTCAGAGCTGCTATCGATCCTGCGCATAACCAAGCAGAGCCTGTCGCGGGTCCTGGGCGAACTGGTCCGGCAGGGCCATGTCCGCCAGACACCGGGGGCCGTCGACCGCCGCCAGCGCTGCCTTGCCCTGACCGACTCCGGCGACGCCCTGGAACGCAAGCTTTCGGAAACACAGCGCCGTCGCGTGGCCCGCGCCTATCGCCAGGCCGGGGCGGAAGCGGTCGAGGGCTTTCGCAAGGTTCTGGCCGGGATCATGGACGATGCCGCGGACGCGGGCCTTCAGGCGCCGGCGAACGAGCCGGGGCCGGAGCACGATGGCGGCGACATTGCCGGACCCGACCTGCCGATGCGCCGGCAGGCCGGCCGGCGCGGCTGATCCGCCGATCCCGTGGCAGCCGAGGCCGGCATGTCGATGGAGGACCCCGCTGCCCCCTCGGCCCATATCCTGGTCGTCGACGATGACCAGCGGCTGCGCGGCCTGCTCGACCGGTTCCTGACCAGCCACGGCTATCTGGTCACCGCCGCGGCCGATGCCGATGACGCCGACACCAAGCTCCGGGCGCTCGCCTTCGACATCATCGTGCTCGACGTCATGATGCCGGGGGAGGATGGCGTCAGCTTCGCCCGGCGTCTGCGGGAGACCAGTGCCGTGCCAATCCTGATGCTGACGGCGCGCGGCGAGGCGGAAGCCCGCATCGCCGGCCTGGAAGCGGGGGCGGACGATTACCTTCAAAAGCCGTTCGAGCCGCGCGAGCTGTTGTTGCGCATCGGTTCGATCTTGCGCCGGGCGGGGCCGCGGGTCGACGCCGACCCGCTCGTCGAGATCGGCCGCTGGCGCTACGATCCGCGCCGGGCCGTCCTGGTCGACGGGGACGAGACGGTCGGCCTCTCTGCCGCCGAGAACGGTCTCCTGCGCCTTCTGGTCGAGGCCCCGGGGGAGATCGTCAGCCGGGAGGATCTGGCCTTGCGGTCCGAACCGTCGGTGGCGGAACGCACGGTCGACGTTCAGGTTACCCGGCTTCGGCGCAAGATCGAGGCCGACCCGAAGAGCCCGCAGCACCTGCAGACCGTCCGCGGAGAGGGCTACGTCCTATGGCTCGACTGATGCCGGGCCAAGCCCGTGACGCCGGAGAGCGTGGATGACGGCAGCCCTGATCGCGCCCACCAGCCCGCGCCCGCGCGGGCTCCTGTCGGCGGTGATGCCCCGATCGCTGATGGGCCGCGCGTTGGTCATCCTGATCACGCCGATGCTGCTGGTGCAGATCATCTCCACCTACATCTTCTTCGACCGGCACTGGGACACCATGACCCGGCGGCTCGCCTATGCGGTCGCGGGGGAGGTCGCGCTTCTGGCCGACCTGGTGGAAGGGGCGCCGGACGCCGATGCCCTGCCGGACATCCTCTCCGGCGTTTCCGACAAGCTCGACCTGGTCGCGACGGTGGAGGTCGGTGCCAGCCTGACCAACGGCGATCACCCGGCCTGGCAGTCGACGCTGGCCGACACGCTTGGCTACGAACTCGACCAGAAGCTCGGCCGGCCGTTCGTGATGGTGTCCTACATCCCGGACGAATGGATCGAGATCCGGGTCGAAACCGAACCCGGCATCCTGTCGATCCTGACCCCCCAGCGTCGCCTGTTCAGCTCCACCGCCTATGTCTTCATCCTCTGGCTGATCGGCAGCTCGTGCGTGCTGTTCGCGGTCGCCATGCTGTTCATGCGCAACCAGATCCGCCCGATCCATCGCCTCGCGATCGCCGCCGAGCGCCTGGGCCGGGGGCTCGACGTGCCGAACTTCCGTCCCTCCGGCGCCATGGAGGTGCGTTCGGCCGCCGCCGCCTTCCTGATCATGCACGAGCGCATCAAGCGCCAAGTCGCCCAGCGGACGGAGATGCTGGCCGGCGTCAGCCATGACCTGCGCACGCCGCTGACCCGCATGAAGCTGCAGCTGACGCTGCTTGGCGACGGCCCGGACGTGGAGGAGTTGCACCGCGACGTCGCGGAGATGGAGCGCATGATCAACGGCTACCTCGCCTTTGCCCGGGGCGAGGGCAGCGAGCAGCCGGCGCGCATCGATGTCGACATCCTAGTCGACGATCTGGCCCGGGATGCGCGGCGCCAGGGGGTGGATGTCAATGCGCGCAGCGCCGATGTCGGCCCGGTGACGGTCCGCCCCGATGCTCTCAAACGGGCGCTTGCCAACCTCGTCGCCAATGCCGGCAGGTTCGCCCCGCATGTCTGGCTGACCGCCGGGCGCCGGGAGGGCATGGTGGAGTTCCTGGTGGAGGACGACGGGCCGGGCATTCCCGAGGACCAGCGAGAGTCGGTGTTCCGGCCGTTCCATCGCCT
Source organism: uncultured Rhodospirillaceae bacterium (assembly GCA_964397055.1). Lineage (GTDB taxonomy): Bacteria > Pseudomonadota > Alphaproteobacteria > CAYNIS01 > CAYNIS01 > CAYNIS01. The sequence continues at coordinate 11,798 of CAYNIS010000019.1, forward strand.
CGACGCATCGCGCAACCAGGCGACCGGCGGGGTCGGTCTCGGCCTTACCATCGCGCGTGACGTCGCCCGCGCCCATGGCGGCGACCTCACGCTGCATGAAAGCCCGCATGGCGGCTTGCGCGCGCGCCTGCGCGTTCCCGCCTGACGGCATCGGTGCTGCAACCGGCACTTAACCCCGGTTAAACTTGTTGTGTGAGACCCTCTCGCCTTCTGTGGGTGGTTGGATCGGCGCCCGTTCGCCGTGGGTCGGAGCAAGGAGTGCTGGGGGTATGGGCAACAATCCGGCGAACGAGACGGATCCGGTCTACGTCGCGCGGAATCACAACGACATCACGTCCCCCGACTACATCATCGGGTCGACCACGCGGGCGCGGGAAAGCGGCTTGATCATCGGCCCGAACGCGACGCCGGCGCAGATCCAGGCGCAGCTCAACCTCGCCTCCACCCGCGTCGGGTTCGATCCGCCCGGCGGCACCTCCTATGGCCGCTATCAGATGGCCTCCGTCGCCGGAACCCCGCAGGCGTTCACCACATTCCTGCAGAACCACAGCGACCCGCACGCGCGCACCATCGGCAATCGCCTCGCCGATGCGCCGGGCGAGTGGAACACCGGCACCACCACCGGCGGCAAGGTCGACGAATGGCAGAAGATCGCCAACGAAGGCGGCTTCGAGGGCTACGAGCACGACTTCATGGTGACCAACGCCTACGGGCCGGCGGTCAACCAGCTCCACCCCGACCTTCAGGCCTATGTCCAGCGCTCCAAGACCTTCCAGGATCTCGCCTGGTCGAGCGTCAACGCCCACGGACCGGCCGGTGGGCCGCAGGTGATGAACACCGCCTATGCCCTGTGCAAGCAGCAGCACGGCGACGCCTTCACCAACAAACAGTACATTGAGACGCTGCAGGACTACCGGCCGGTCATGTGGAGCCACCATACCTGGGACATCCAGCAGACCGCCGGACGGTTCATGCGCGAGGAGAAGGCGACCTCGCTCGCCAACATCGACAAGGAAGGCCTGGGCGAGGAGATCCTGAACGGCGACCTCCGTCAATCGGCGGCGCGGCTCGAAGAAATGCGGCAGATGAACATCCAGCCGATCGAGCCGATGCCGATGCAGCCTGTGGTCAGCCCCGGTATCACACTGGGCATTCCCGGTCTCAGCCCGAAGTCGAACGGCGGCGGTAGCGGCAGGGGCGGCGGTGGCGGGACCGTCGACGCGCCGGTGCCCGGGGACCCGGAATTCGTCGGTCCGGTCCAGGAGACGCTGAACGACTACGAACCCGGTACGTTGAGCGCCCGCTACGAATCCAGCACCGCGGGCTCGGTCGCGATCGGCTGGGATTCGACCGGCGGCACCTCCTACGGCAAGTACCAGATCGCGTCCCGACCCGGGTCGATGGACAGCTTCATCGACTACGCGCGGACCCAGGGGCCCGAGGGCCAGCGTGTCGCCGAAACGCTGTCAGCCGCCGGGCCGGCGGATACCGGCTCGCGCCGTGGCGCCATGCCCGATGCCTGGCGGCAGATGGCGCGCAGCGGTCAGCTCGGCAATCTCGAGCATGGCTACATCCGCGCGACCCACTACGAGCCGGTCCTCGGGAACCTGCCCCAGGGCCTGCAGGACCAGATCGCGGGGTCGAACGCGCTCAAGGACGTCGTGTGGTCGACCGCCGTGCAGCATGGCGTAGGGGGCGGCACCAGCGTGCTCACCCAAAGCTGGCGGGAGGGCATGTCCAACGAGGACTTCGCGCGCTCCGTCTACGAGGAGCGCGGCACTCGCTTCGGCAGCTCGACGCCGGAGGTTCAGGCCTCAGTCCAGCGGCGCTTCCGGAGCGAGCAGGGCCAGGCCCTGGAGATGCTGGCGGCGGAACGCGCCGCCCCGACGGTGGCGCCCACCGAAGGCCCAGCCGTCGACCCGGCTGGCGACACGCCCAAGAACGGGGCACCGGCGACGGGCACGACCGGACAAACGCTCGACCCCGCCTCTCCGCATGCCAGCACGCTGACCATCAACCTCGGTCAGCCGAACGGGATGGATGCCAACGCGCTCAGCGTCGACGATGTCTCGCCAGAAGGGCAGATGTCGGTGTCCCAGCCGGCCGATGTCCGCGTGCGGATGATGAGCTCGCTCGTCGGCTATGGTGTCGGGCAATCGATCAACCGGTTCTTCGGAGGCAGCCAGTTCGGTCACGCCCTGGGGGCCATGGGCGGCGGCACCATGGCGGAGTTCCTGCAGACCAACCAGATGCAGTCGCTAGCCACGATCCAGGCCTTCGCCGGCGACGTCCTGAAGGCGGCGGCGTCGATCGTCAGCAATGTCCGGGTCAAGGTCATGGGCAACGAAGTCGATGCCCATGGCACCGGTGTCGTCATGTCGATCGGCGGACCCGGCAACACCGATCCCGTGTCGACATCGATGACCGGGGCCGAACTCGACAGCCTCGGGTCCAGCCTCACCGACCCGAAGAACCACGAGGGCTTCAACGCCTATGTCGACCATGAGCACGACCTCGACATGGGGGCCCCCGGGCCTGGCAACCGACGGCGGCTGGAGACCCAGGGGCTGGCCATGCCCAACGTCGAATCCATCTCGCGCCCGGGCCTCGACGACTTCGACGACGATCCGGCCCTGGCTGCGCGCAGCACGGGTACCAAGCAAGGCATGGGTCCTGGAATGTCCGGCCCGGGCATGATGGGCCCGGGTCGCGGCATGGCCTGAGCGCCGCGCTGCTGCCCGCCGTGCCTGATCGGATAGGTTTGCCCCGATCGCGGAACCAGCCATGGTGCCGCGCACGGGACGACGCCCGCGGGCAGTGGGGACCGTCCGGCCAACCAGGAGGAAAAGGCCATGCCGAAGAACGAGTCGCTGTCGGAGTTCCTGGTCAAGGAACACGAGGAAAAGCCGATCAAGGAGATCATGCAGATGTCCCCGGCGGTCCTGCAGGGCGTGTCCGATCGCCAGGCTGAGCTGCTGAAGGATGCCTTCCGCATCACCACGGTCGAGCAGCTTGCCAACAACCGCTTCTTCAAGATGGCCCAGACCCTTCAGATGATCGCCGATCTGGAGAAGTGATCGGGTCGGCAACGGCCACGGCGTCTGTCATGCCTGCCGCCACCTGACGGGCCTTGTGCGGCTTTCGGGAATCGGGAAACTCGCGCCGTTCCAGACGGCGCGCCGATCTCTTGCGCGCCCAGCGCTTCCCGCAACCGAGCGGCCGTGACCCCCCGTGAACTTCGACATCGCCGCCCAGCTGTTCGGGATCATCGCCCCGGTCTTCATCTGTGCCGGCCTCGGCTATGCCTGGATCAAGACCGACCGGCCGTTCGACAGTGCCTTCGTGACCGCCGTCGTCACCAATGTCGGGGCACCCTGCCTCGTCTTCTCGACACTGACCTCGACCGAGCTCGATCCCTCGGCGATCGAGGCGATGGTGCTGGCGTCCGCCGGGGCGATCATCGCCTTCGGCGTGATCGGCAGCGCCATCCTGCTGGCCACTCGGCAGTCGCTGCGTGCCTTCCTGCCGTCCCTGATGTTCCCGAACTGCGGCAACATGGGCCTGCCTCTCTGCCAGTTCGCGTTCGGGGAGATCGGACTGGCGCTGGCGGCGGTCTTCTTCACGATCCAGGCGACCTTCCAGTTCACCATCGGGGTGTCGATCAACATGGGCCGGTTCGACCCGTCGGCCCTGTTGCGGGTGCCGATGATCTACGCCGTCCTGCTCGCCGGCCTCGTCGAATTCAACGGGCTCGACGTGCCGGTGTTCGTGGCCAATACGACGCGGCTGCTGGGCGGGCTGACCATCCCGATGATGTTGATGGCGCTCGGCGTGTCGCTCGCCCAGCTCCAGGTGTCGAACCTCTGGGTGTCGACCGGGCTCGCCGTCACCCGTCTCGCCATGGGCTTCGCGGTCGGCGTGGCGCTGGCCACCGCCCTCGGGCTCGAAGGGCCGGCGCGCGGGGTGATCATCATCGAGGCGACGATGCCGGTCGCCGTCTTCAACTATCTGTTCTCACTGAAATGGGGGGTGGCCCCGGCGGAGGTCGCGGGCATCGTCCTCTTGTCGACGCTGTTCTCCTTCGCCACCCTGCCGGCCCTGCTCTGGTTCGTCCTGTAACCGGGACCGCAAGCACCCCATCTGCAAGCCCTTCGGCGGCGGTGACGGGCCGTCGCCGCGCTCGAACACCTCAAAGAAAACCTCGAAAGCCTCAGGACCCATGCTGTTTGCCTTCGTCCTGGCGATGGGCGTTATCGTCCTCGTCTCCAACATTCTGGTCGAGTTCCCGATCAACGACTGGCTGACCTGGGGGGCGTTCAGCTACCCGGTCGCGTTCCTGGTCACCGATCTTGCCAACTACGCCTATGGCCGGCGCGCGGCCCGCCGCGTCGTCGCCGCCGGATTCGCGGTCGGTGTCGTCCTGTCCCTGGTGCTTGCCACGCCGCGCATCGCCCTTGCCTCCGGCGCGGCGTTCCTCATCAGCCACCTGAGCGATGTCGAGGTCTTCCATTGGCTGCGCCAGCGCCTTTGGTGGCTGCCGCCGGTGGTGTCGTCGACGATCGCCTCGGCGATCGACAGCGCTCTCTTCTTCTCCCTCGCCTTCGCCGGGACGGGCGTGCCCTGGGTCACCCTGATGATCGGCGACTTCGCGGTGAAGCTCCTGGTCGCTGCCCTGATGCTGGTGCCGTTCCGCGCGGTGACCGCGGTGCTGCCGCCGCGTGGGGCGGCGGCCGACGCGCGCTGAGGGAGGTTGGTCGGAGGTGACCGACGGTTTCCCGTTCGACTTCTCCCTGCCTCAAGAGGCGATAGCACAGGCGCCGGCCAGCCCGCGCGATACAGCACGCCTCGCCTGGTCGCGGCCGGATGCCGGCGGCGGCCACCGTCTGACCCATCACCGCGTGCACGACCTGCCCGATCTCCTCGATGCCGGCGATCTCTTGGTGGTCAACGACACCCGCGTGCTGCCGGCGCGGCTGAAGGGGCGGCGCGGCGACATGGCGGTGGAGGTGATGCTCGACCAGCGCCGCGGGCCTGCCACCTGGCGCGCCCTCGGCCGGCCGATGAAGCGGTTGCGCGTCGGCGACCGGCTGGAGTTCACGGGCGGCCTCGCCGCCGTGGTCGCGGAAAAGCCCGACCCGGAGACGCTCGTGGTTCACTTCGACGTCGCCGACGGGGAACTGGAGGCGGCCCTGGCGGTCGCCGGGGAGGTGCCGCTGCCGCCCTATATCCAGCGCGGGGAGGATGGCCCGAGCGAGGCTGACCGGGCGGCCTATCAAACCCTGTTCGCCGCCGAACCGGGGGCGGTCGCGGCCCCCACCGCCGGGCTCCACTTCACGCCCGACCTGATGACGCGTCTGGCCGCCGCCGGGATCGGCGTTGCCACGGTCACCCTGCATGTCGGCGCGGGCACCTTCCTGCCGATCCGCGCGGAACGGCCGGAGGACC
>CAYNIS010000020.1:0-17208 GCA_964397055.1 uncultured Rhodospirillaceae bacterium
GGCACCCAGGACATCTACTACGCCGACGGCGACGTCCTGATGGTGTCGATCCATGGCCATCCGCGCATGGAATTCCCCTTCTTCTCGGGCTTCAGCGACGAACGCGGCACCGGGCCGGGGCTGGGGGCCACCCTCAACCTGCCGCTCGATGCCGGGACCGCCTGGCGGTCCTATGAGCCCGCCCTTGCGACCGCCCTCGACGCTGTCGCGCGGTTCGGGCCGGAGGCGCTGGTCGTCAGCTTCGGCGCCGATCCGTTCATCGACGACCCGATTTCGGAGTTCGAGCTGGTGCGGGAGGACTTCGCCCGCATCGGGGCGGCGATCGCCACGGCCGGCCTGCCGACTTTGATCGTGTTCGAGGGCGGGTATGCGGTCGATGCCCTCGGCCACAACACGGTCGCGTTCCTGGCCGGGCTGCTGGCGCAAGTCGGACGCGGACCGGATCAGTCCGCGACGACGATTTGCGGGTCAGGTCAATAGGTTGCGCATTTTCCGAACCGCCGGGCCGGTTCCGGCCGGCTGGAAAGTGCCCTAGGCCGGGAGGGTCAGGTCCCGCGGAGGGCGGCGACGGACCGCCAGAGCTGGCCGGCGATGAACAGCATCATCGCCGCGACCACGATCGAGGGGCCCGACGGCGTGTCCCAGATCAGCGACCCGCCGATCCCGCCGAGGACCGACAGGGCACCGGCGACGGCAGCCCCCAGGGCCATTTCCTCCGGCGAGCGGGCGACCGCCCGGGCGGCCGCCGGCGGCACGATCAGAAGCGCCGTGGTCAGGAGCAGGCCGACGACCGGCATCGCCGCGGCGATGGTGATCGCCAGCAGAAGCATGAAGGCGAGGCGGGTGCGCAAGCGCCTTGCACCTTCCGCCTCCGCGAGCTCGGCGTGGACCGTCAGCGCCAGCAGGTCGCGCCAGATCGCCGCCAGACAGGCGAGCACGCCGGCCGAGGCCGCGAAGATACCGATCACGTCGACCCGCGATACCGCGAGGATGTCGCCGAAGAGATAGCCCAGGAGGTCGACCCGGACGTGTTCCATCAGGCCGATCGCGACCAGCCCCAGGGCGAGGGCCGAATGGGCGATGATGCCGAGCACGGTGTCGATGGCGACGCGCCCGCTCTGTTCGGCGACCACGATGATCACCGCCATCGTCGCGCACAGAAGGGTCACGGCGATCGTCGGAGCGATCTGGAAGGCGAGGCCGAGGGCCACGCCGAGCAGGGCCGAATGGGCGAGCGTGTCCCCGAAATAGGCCATGCGGCGCCACAGGACGAAGCACCCCAGCGGACCGGCGGCGAGGGCGACGCCGATACCGGCGAGGATGGCGCGGGTCAGGAAGTCGTCGAGCATGCGGGCCCTATTCCGGCAGGCTCGCAGCGCCGCGGCCGCGCGACCCCGACTGCGGTGCCGCGTCGGCGACCGCCGCCGGGTCGTTGGCGGGGCCGTGGTGGTGACGATAGATCGCCAGTTCCTCCGACGCGCGGGGGCCGAACAGGGCCTGGTAGCCGGGATCGGCGACCACGGTTTCCGGCGGGCCGGAACAGCACATCCGCCGGTTCAGGCAAAGCACCCGGTCGGTCGTCGACATGACGACGTGCAGATCGTGGGAGATCAGCAGGATGGCGCAACCGCGGTCGTCGCGGATTCGCCGGATCAGCGCGTAGAGGTCGAGTTGGCCGGAGAAGTCGACGTTCTGCGCCGGTTCGTCGAGAACCAGGAGGTCGGGATCACGCAGGAGCGCGCGGGCCATCAGGACGCGCTGCAACTCGCCGCCGGAAAGCTGGGCCACCTGCCGGTCGATCAGCGGCTCGGCACCGACCTCGCCCAGGGCCGCCAGCACCGCCGGCCTGCGGGCATGGCGGGTCAGCGTCATCAGTCGCCCCACCGTCAGCGGCAGGGTCGCGTCCGGCACCAGGCGCTGCGGCACATAGCCGATGGCAAGGCCGGGCCGGCGCGTGATCGTGCCCGCCGTCGGCTTGACGAGGCCCAGGACGAGCTTGGCGAGGGTCGTCTTGCCCGCGCCGTTCGGGCCGACGACGGTCAGAAACTCGCCCTGGCGAAGGGTGAGGTCGATGCCCTCCAGCACATCCTGTCCGCCCAGGCGAACCTCGGCCCGTTCGACCGAGACCAGCGTTTCCGGGGCCTCCGGCGTCATGTGGTCATCCGGTTGACGTTGAGAGCGAGACGGCAGCCACACCCAGGTGGTTTTCCACGAGCTTGATCGCGCGCGTCTGTTCGAGCGTCAGGAGGGCCGCGTTGTGGACCGAGAGCACGGCCTGCTCCATCCGCGCATCGGCGTCCAGATCCTCGATCACCAGGCCCAGCCAGCGGGCCATGCTGCGTTCGATATGGCGGTTGTGCATCTTTGTGTCGGCGAAGCTGCCGAGCGTGCCGACGATCCGGTCGATGCGTTCGCGGACATCGGTCATCCCGCGCAGCATGTTCGCTTCCAGGTGGGCGGTCACCACTTCGTCCGCCATCTCTACCGCCCGCTGCGCCTTGGACAAAAGGCCGACCGAATACTTCGACAGGATCGGCTGCCACAGGGCCGCGAGGTCGGGGAATTCCTTGATCTCCGCGGTCGCGCGCGCGAACTCCTCGGTGATGGCATGGGCGGGTATCGAGCCGCCGAGCTGGGGGTCGAACGGCCCGATGTTGGAATAGGGCCCCATCAGGATCGCCTTGCAGGCACAGGCCATGATGGTGCCGCCGGACATCGCGATCTGAGGGACAATGGCGCGAATGTCCCGTTCGAAGACTTCGCGAAGGTAGGCACAGATGCTTTCGGTTGCCGCGAGGTCGCCGCCCGGCGTGTGCAGGATCAGATCGAGGCCCAGTTTCGGGTCCAGCCCCTGAAGGACGGACATGAAGGCCGCCTTGTCGGCATCCTGGATGGCGAAGCGCGGCGCATCCGCGTCCTGGATCTGGCCTTCCTGCAGCCAGCCGGAATAGTAGAGAACCGTGTTGCGGCCGGTGTGCTCTGACAGCTGGGCGAGATGACGACGACGGACGGCGTCATGGGAGCTGCCGAGGTCGGCGATTTCGGCCAGAACCTTGTTCCAGGTGGTCATCCGCCGCGCCGCCCCGTGGCTGTTGTCCAGACCGCGACAGTGCCGCACCGCCGCGGCCGACGCAAACCGATCGTATCCGCCGGGGTGAATTGCCCGGGGGCACATGGTCTGTGGCGAGGCGGGATGGTGGGCGCGACTGGGATCGAACCAGTGACCCCTACCGTGTCAAGGTAGTGCTCTCCCGCTGAGCTACGCGCCCGATCCGGCGGGGCGCGACGAAGCACCCTGCGAAACAAGGGTAGAATGGTTAGCATAGTCGCCTGCCTGTGACAAGAACGCGAATGACGTGACCGATCCTTTCCACATCTTGCGGCCCGCCGCCCAGACCCTGCCCGTGGTCATCGCTTCCCCCCACAGCGGCACCGACTATCCGCCGGCCTTCCTCGCCGACAGCCGGCTCACCCTCGACCAGCTTCGCCAGGCGGAGGACCCGTTCGTGGACCGCATCGCGGCCGCCAGCGTCGATGCCGGCATCCCGGTGATCGCGGCGCGCTATCCCCGGGTCTGGCTCGACCTCAACCGCGAGCCCTATGAGCTCGATCCGGAGATGTTCCGGGATCCGCTGCCGCTCTACGCCAATCCGCGGTCGCCGCGCGTCGCCATGGGTCTGGGGACGCTGCCGAGGCTCGTCGGCAACGGGCTGGAGATCTACGCGCGGCCCCTGGCAACGGCGGACGCCCTGAGCCGGATCGCCAAGGTCCACGTTCCCTACCACCGGGCCCTGCGGGCGCTCCTCGACGAGACGCAGGCGCGGTTTCGCGAAGCGCTGCTGATCGATCTCCATTCGATGCCGTCGTTCGCCGCCGTGCTGGTTGCCGGGTCGAACCGGCACCCGGTCGACGTGGCACTCGGCGACGGTTATGGCCGCAGCAGCGCCCGCGCCCTCGCCGATCTCGCGCAGTCGGTTCTCGGCGAAGAGGGGCTGGCGGTTGCGCGCAATGCGCCGTTCGCCGGCGGCTACACAACGCGCCACTACGGTCAGCCGGCGAACCGCATCCATGCGCTTCAGATCGAGCTCAGCCGGTCGCTTTACATGGACGAGGCCGCTTTCGCGCCGACCACCGGCCTGGATGCCATGGCCGGGGCGATCGCCCGCGTCGCGACAGCGCTGGGCGAGGCGATCCTGGACCAGGTGGCCCGGCGCCGTGCGCCTCGTCCCGCTGCCTTGTGACCCTTATCGACAGCGGCCGAGGCCGCCCTCGACGATCGCATAGCCGAGCGTGAGCGCGCTGCGATCGCCGAAGCGGAGCGCGTGCGCCGTTTCCCCGACGCGCGCGTCTTCCGGCAAGACCGCGCCGGCATAGGGCAGCGGGGTGTTGCGATAGCGCGCCGGCAGGTCCGGATCCCGGCCGGCATCCCAGACGACAAGGCAGTCGCCGCCCTTTCCCGGGGCCGCCGCCGGCGGCTCGAACCAGGGCATCTTGACCACATAGAGGCGCGAGGCCGGCAGGTAGCGGACCAGGTTCTCCCCGGGTTCGGCGAAGTCGGTCGAGAAGCTGACGATGCCGCCGCCATTGAAGCCAGCGGCCCGAATCGGCCCGGCGTAGTCCGCATAGGGGATGTTCAGGTGGCACTTGCCGCAGCGCGGCGGGTCGATGACCAGGGCCTTGAGCGGCATCGCCACGACGATGACGGCCATCAGCGCACAAAGGGCGGCGCCGAAGCCGGTCGCCAGTCGGTCGCTGACGCGGGTGCCGTCGACCAGGGCGAAGACCGCGACCGGCGCCCATGCCAGCAGCATCAGGTGGAAGCTGCGCAGGAAGCTGACCTGGAAGACGACGATGACCAACGCCGTCACCAGGAGCGTTGCCAGGAGCGTGCGCACCAGGAACAGGCGCGCGCTCCGATTCGGCCCGGTACCCACGCCGAGGCGGAAGCTGCGGGCGAAGGCAATCACGACCAGGACGGCGAACGGGATCGGAAACTCGATGAGTGCCTTGCCCAGCCGGTTGAGGCCGGCCAACGACCGCATGCCCGCCACCGGGCGATGGAAATAGGCCTGGGCGCTTTCGGCAACGATGTCCGCTTGCAGGAGGGCTGCCGCCAAATGCGGGCCTGCGACGGCCGCGAAGGCGAGCGGGACGAGGAACAGGCGCGGGTCGCGCAGGCGTTGCCGCCAGACCGGGTCGAGGAGTGCCGCACCGGCCGCCCCGAGCAGGAGCAGCGCCATCGAGTATTTCGCCAGCATGCCGAGACCGGCGAGCACGCCGATGGCCGCGAAGCCGAGGGCGTCGGGCCGGTCGCGTGTCCGGCAGGCGGCGGCGAGGAAGCCGGTCGCGCCGGCCATCAGCGCGATCGAGTGGGTGTAGTTGAGGAGGCTGTCCCAGCCGACGAACCACAGCGACATCGGCGAGAGCACGGCGAGGGCGGCCAGCCTCCGGTCGTCGAGCGCCTGCCAGGCGAGCACGGCGAGTGCCGCGTAGAATGCCATCAGGGCCGCCAGGCGCAGCAGGACGACCGGCAGCAGACCGGGGCCGAACAGGGCGTTCAACGGGATGATCGCCCAGGTCACCAGGGGCGGGTTTTCCGGATCATAGGTCCAGCGCCATGCCTGGATGTGGACCAGCTGTTCGCCGTCGTCCGGGCTGGCGCCGGAGAACAGGACGAGACGCAGCGTCAGCGCCAGCAGAACCTGTGCGAGGATCAGCGCGACGACGACTCGGCGCCCGCTTGCAAGCCGAACGATCAGGGGGTCGGAAGGCTGGGTCATGGCGGGAACGGATCGGGCCCGATCAGGTTACGGGGAAAGGCCTTGCTGTCTTGGGGCGCATCGGCAACACATCGCTGCTTGCTGCGTTCTAAACCCAGGCTTAAGGACTTACTGGCCTTGTGTTACCCCGGCAGTCTGGGTATGTCGCTCAGATGTGACGGTCTTGTGCAATTCCGGCTGGGAATTGGAGCCGACCGGGGGGTCGGCGGCTTGACGGGGGCTATCATCGCCTGTTTTTCGCCCGCTTGATCCGGTATCGGATCATCTCAAGGACACGCAACGGTCGGTAGACGGACACCATGGCAGAACGGCGCATCAGGGGGATCGGCGAACGGCTGAGGGCTTTCGTCAGCGGTGGTGTCGCGCTGGTGGCACTCGCGGCGTGCGCCGGCCCGAACACGCTCGCCGACGGGGACGTCTACGATCCGGTCGAGCCGGTCAACCGGGCGATCCTGACCTTCAACGAAGGGTTCGACACGGTCCTCCTGCGGCCGGCGGCGGAGACCTATCGCTTCATCCTGCCGCAGCCGGTGCGCGATCACATCCAGTCGATCCTCCGGCACATGCAGACCCCGATCAACGTCGCGAACGAAGCGCTGCAGGGCGACTGGGAGGGGGTCAAGCACACCTCCGGCCGGTTCATCATCAACAGCGTGGCGGGTGTCGGTGGCCTGGTCGACGTGGCGGGCGCCCACGGCATGCCCTACCGGTCGGAAGACTTCGGCCAGACCCTGGCGGTCTGGGGGGTCGGCGACGGTCCGTATCTGGTGCTGCCGTTCTTCGGCCCGTCCAACCTGCGCGACGCCTTCGGCCAAGGCGTCGACAGCGTCGCCGATCCGATCAGCATCGTCGCGGAGATCGAGGACATCGACCTCCTCTCGCCCTCACGGACCGCGGCGACGGCTTTCGACGGCCGCTCGCGCTTCATTGAGGAATTCGATCAGCTGCGCGCCGACAGCTTCGATCTCTACGCGTCGCTGCGGTCGATCTACCAGCAGCGTCGGGCCGCCCAGATTTCAGACGGAGAGGTGGTTCCGGACTTCCCGGACATCGACGATCTAGAACTGAGTGAAGAGACCGACGGCGCCCCGTCGAGCGCGCCGCGCCAGTAGTGCGAGCCCATCCATGCTCAACCGTCGTTCCGTCTTGGCGGGCTTCGCGGCCGGCCTGTTCTCCCCGTTGTTCGGTCTCGTGTCCGCGCAAGCCACGGCCAGCGAAATGTCGGAACAGGCCGCGGATTTCCTCCGGGCCCTGTCGAACGACGGCCTCGCACGCCTGCGCGACGGCGTCTTGAACGAGGAGGAGATCGCAGCCCACCTGCGCAAGGTCGTGACCTCCAGCTTCGACATGCGCACGATCGGGGCCGTCGTGCTTGGCCGGTACTGGCGGATCGCCACCGGGGAGCAGCGTCAGACCTATCTTGAGCTCTTCAAGGAGCAGCAGATCCGCCTGTTCTCCCGCCGGTTCCAGACGTATGCGGGGGAGGACCTCAAGATCCTCGACCACAGCCAGGTGAGTGAACGCGACAGCCTGGTATCGACCGAGATCGTCGAGGTCGACGGCGACCGCTTCAAGGTCGGCTGGCGTATCCGCGCGCGCGACGGGCAGTTCCGCATCATCGACATCATCGTCGAGAACATCAGCCTGGCGCGGACCCAGCGCGAGGAGTTCGAGTCGATCATCGACCGCGCGGGCGGCCGCGTCGACGCGCTGATCGATCAGCTGCGGGTCGAGGTCGGCTCCCAGAGCTGACCCCTGCCGGCCCTCGGCGCCATGTGCGCCCTATGGACGCGACGCGTGTGTCTTGTGCGATCCGCGACCGGGCGCCATCTCGGGGTGGTGCCAACCAGCCCGTGGATTGCCTGACCCATGACGCAGCGCCTGATCAGAATCGCGATCGCTTGCGTGATCGCCCTCCCGGTTGCCGCCCTCATCGCCTGGCTGACCGTGCCGCCGCGCACCTTCGCGACGGTTGCCGACGGGGGCGGCGGGCAGGGTTCGGGTCAATCCGTGCCGGGTGTTCGGATCGGCGGGCCGTTCGATCTCGTCGCCCATACAGGGGAGCGCATGCGGGATACCGATTTCGGCGACCGGCATCTGCTCGTCTATTTCGGCTTCACCTATTGCCCGGACATTTGCCCGGCCGAACTGTGGACGATGTCGGCCGCGATCGACCAGTTGGGTGAGGCGGGAGAGGCGGTGCAGCCGCTGTTCATCACCATCGATCCGGAACGCGATACGGTCGCGCTGCTTAGGGAGTACGTGCCGCTGTTTCACGAGCGGATGGTCGGCCTGACCGGCACACCGGACGAGATACGGGAGGTCGCCCAGGCCTATCGCGTCTATTACGCCAGGGCCGAGAGCGACAGTGCGTCCACCTACCTGATGGATCACTCCGCCTTCGTCTACCTGATGGGCCCCGACGGCAGCCTGAAGGACATCTACCCCCAGGGCATGGCGCCGGAGGCGATGGCCGAGCAGATCGCCGAGCATCTGGAGCCGTCACCCGCCGGGTGACCGTCCCCCTGGTCGACAATGGTTGCGCCCCGGCGCACCTGCGGCTAGCTCATGCGCATGTCCCAGACGCTGACTTCAGACTTCATCATCATCGGCGGCGGCATTGCCGGCGCCTCCGCTGCCCATGCGCTGGCCCCGCACGGCTCCGTCACCATCGTGGAGCGGGAGAGCCAGCCCGGCTACCACTCGACCGGGCGGTCGGCGGCGGTCTTCAGCGAGACCTATGGCCACCGGGTCATCCGGGCGATCACATCCGCCAGTCGAACGTTCTATGAGCAGGCGTGCGACGGGCTTGTCGACCGACCGGTGATGAGCCCGCGCGGCGCCCTCCATCTCGGCGGGCCGGCCGACGATGCCCGTCTCGACGGTCTCCATTCGGAAATCGCGGTCGCGACCGACCGGGTCGCGCGGCTGGACGCGGCCGCCGCCCGCGCCCTGGTCCCCGGCCTGAAGGAGGAGGGCCTCGGCGGGGCCGTCCATGAACCTGACGCGACCGACCTGGACGTCCACGCGATCCACATGGCGTTCCTGCGCGGCGCCCGGGCAAGCGGGGCGCAGGTGGTCACCGATGCGGAAGTCGCCCGTCTGGAGCGCGAGGATGGCGCCTGGCGCCTGGAGACGACCTCGGCCACGCTCGCCGCCCCGATCATCGTCAACGCGGCCGGCGCCTGGGCGGACGAGGTCGGTCGGCTTGCCGGTGCTGCCCCGCTCGGCCTGGTGCCGAAACGGCGCACGGCCTTCGTCTTCGACGCCGACTTCGGCGGGCCCGCTCCCCGATCGGACCACTGGCCGCTGGTCGTCGACCTCGACGAACGCTTCTACTTCAAGCCGGAAACCGGACGCTTCCTCGGCTCTCCGGCGGACGAGACCCCGGTGCCTCCCCAGGACATCCAGCCTGAGGAGTTCGACATCGCGGTCGCGATCGACCGGATCGAGGGCGTGGCCGCGTTTCGCGTCGGACGCCTGGTGAACCGCTGGGCGGGCCTGCGCAGCTTCGTTGCCGACAAGGTTCCCGTGGTCGGCTGGGACGGCGCGGTCGACGGATTGTTCTGGCTGGCCGGGCAGGGCGGCTACGGCATTCAGACCGCCCCCGCCATGGGGCGCATCGCCGCCTCCCTGATCCTCGGCGACGGTTTGCCGGAAGACGTTGCGGGACGCGGGGTCGTGCCCGCCGATCTGGATCCAGCCCGGCTGAGGGGCGTGGCGACCTAACCGATTTCCGTGAGCAAGACGGCCGCCATCAGCCCGACAGTGGCAAGGCCCATGCCGCTTACGAGGATCGCGACCAGCCACATGAAGAAGGCGTGGCGGGTCCGGATGACGCCGTGCTTCATCGGGATCAGGTAGAAGCCCGTGCGTTCCCAATGAGCTCGGCTCGGACCCGGAATGGCGCAGCCCAGCGCTGCCAGAAACAAGCCGAGCACCATCGTGGAACACATGAGTGTGGCGAAGGCCCATCGGGCAAGGTCGGGGTGCGTGTCCTCAAGGCTGGCAACCAGCCCCGCACCTAGTGCCACAAAGCCGGTGACAATCATCGCGATCATCATGCGTCCGACCCAGGGCGCATAGGGGAACCGTTTGACCGGCTCGTCATCCATGGACGCTGACGATCTCACCATCTCGGCCTCGGGGGTCAGGTCAGGTTGAACCGGCGCCCGGTCAGTCGTCGTCGTCGCCGGAGGTCGGGCGGAGGTCGCTGCGCACCCACTGATAGGCGGCGAAAAGCACGCCGACGACGGTCAGGCTGATGAGGTTGATCAGCACGACGAGGGCGATGATCGCCTCCAGCGACAGCGTGTGCTTCAGTTCCTCCAGGGCTTCGCGCCGGACGAGGCCGGCAAGACCGGCGACGATCAGCGCGACCAGCACTGCCAGAACCGCGACCTTGATAAGCGCGCGACCGCGCCGTGGCCCTGCCAGGCGGCGTGCCTCGTCGTTCGTGTCGTCGATGCTCAGCCAGCTTTCATCCATGGCTCTGGCAGTTCACGCAGGGTGGTTGCCCATTCGCAGATGTTGATGAAAGTAGCACGTCTGTCGGGGCACGGCGGTCCCGGCTGGACAGCGTGGGCGCGTGCGTTGCCGAAATGCCACATGCTCCGGCGGTTCCCGCCAGCGCCGGGATGTCATGGCGGCATCCGCGCCAGTATAAGTCAGCGTCACAAACCGACGGTAAGATCGATCCCGGCGCAGGAATGGCGTGGAGGCGGTGATCTTGATCCAAGTCTGGCAGCTTGTCCCCGGCCCCGCGCGAGGGTCCTGCCCGTGAGCATGGGCGAACCGACCGTGGGACCGCGCCGGTTCGGCCAGACCGGTCCGCTCATCTCTCCGTTCGTGTTCGGCACCATGCGGCTCGAGCCGTCCCGCCTCAGCCTGTCCGATGCGACCGACCTTCTGGTTCACCTGATCGATCGGGGGGTCACGACCTTCCACTCCTCCCCGAGCTATCCGTCCCACCCGTTCTTCTGTGCGGCCCTGGCGGCGGCCAGGCGGGCCCGGCCGTCCTTCGAGCCGGTGCATGTCGTCAAGATCTGCGAGCCTGACTTCGAGTCGGAGCAGTTCGATGCGCGCCGCTTCGAGCGGCTGGTCGATCGCGAGCGGGCCGCCCTCGGCGTCGACCGTCTGGGAATCGTCCAGTGGCTGCTGCGTCATCCGGAAAACGAGGACCACTACCGGATCCCGCTGCTCACGGCGTCGCGCGACGCCCTGGAGGAGGCCTGGGCCCAGTTGAGCGATGCCGACAAGGTCGGTGTGCTGGCCGCGGACCCGTACACGCCGCTCTTCGCCGACGTTGTGCTCGAGTGGCCGGTGGTTGCCGGGCTCGTCTCCTATCTGAACCTGGGCGAGCTGGACGAGGTCGACCTTCTCGATGACATGTGGGGACGCGGCCAGAGCCACATTGCCGTTCGCCCCCTCTTCGCCGGCCGGCTGACCGATGCCGCGCTCGCCGCCGACCGGCCGGATGCCCGCCGTGTCGCGACCGCGCTGGAGGAGGTCGGCCTGCTTGACGGCGGCCTCACTCAAGCCGCCCTCGGCTTTCCGCTGCTCCATCCGGCCGTCGCCGGCGTCATGGTCGGGGTGTCCTCCATCGCCAACGCCGATCGCACGCTCGACGCAATCGAACGGGCGCGCATCGACACGGAGCGATTCGCGGCGGCGGTCAAGGAGCTCAGGGGCAGCTACCCGATCAGCTTCGTGCCGCTCGCCCCGCGCTGAGAGGTGGTGGCCGGGCGCGTCGTTCTGGTCCTGGAACGGCCCCATGCGGGGCAGGCGGCACTAGCCGAACGCCATGTCGTGCGCCGGACGGGTTTGCCGGACTATGCTGTCGGGGCGATCACCATCGACCGCATGTTGCGTGTCGCCAACGGGAAGCTCGATTACCCCTGCCTGACACGCCATGCGGATCTGACCCTCGACGAGGCGGCCGACCCCGCCCTGCCTCTCTAACGCCGACCAGGAGGTTTCCGCCCGTGGGCCATCATCATCTCGCCGCCGGCGTCGAGACCTGCCATTGGGGTATCTTCGATGCCAGCCTGCCCCCGGTCGTCGCCGTCCAGCCGGGAGAGACCGTGACCATCCGCACCGTGTCCGGCGGGCCCGCGGTGATGCCCCCGGGACGGCCGGTGCGCCCTGATCTCGCGGCCATCCACAAGGCCTATCCGAAGCCGCCGATCGGCCACATCCTGACCGGGCCGGTGGCGATAGAGGGGGCCGAGCCTGGCGACGTGCTGGCGGTCCATATCGAGGCGGTGGAGCTTGCCGACGACTGGGGCTGGCAGATCATCCGCCCGCTGGTCGGTGCCCTGCCGGAGGACTTCCCGGAACCGCATCTCGTCCACCTGCCGCTCGACCGCGAGACCATGACCAGCCGCATGCCCTGGGGGGTGGACCTGCCGTTGCGGCCCTTCTTCGGGGTCATGGGCACGGCCCCGCCGCCGGTCTGGGGGGCGGTGTCGTCCCTGGTGCCGCGTGCCATGGGCGGCAACCTCGACAACAAGGAGCTGGGGGCGGGCGCGACCCTGTACCTCCCGGTGTTCGTCGCCGGCGCAAACTTCTCCTGTGGCGACGGCCACGCCGTCCAGGGCGATGGCGAGGTTTGCGTCACCGCGATCGAAACCGCCCTCGACGGCACCTTCCGGTTCGAGCTCCTGAAGGGTGCCGGCCTCGACTTCCCGCGGGCCGAGACCCCGACCCACTACATCACCATGGGCCTCGACAGCGATCTCGACGACGCTGCGAAGCAGGCCCTGCGCGGCATGATCAAGCTGATCCAGGAACGCGCGAACCTGTCCGCCGAGCAGGCCTACATGCTGTGCTCGCTGGCCGCGGACCTGCGCATCACCCAGCTGGTCAACCAGGAAAAGGGGGTGCACGTCATGCTCGCCAAGACCGCATTGCACGGGGGGTAGCACCCATGCGCACCTACGGCATCCGCATCTTCGTCGACGATATCGACGCCGCCCGTGTCTTCTACGGCACGACGCTGGGCCTGCCGATCAAATGGGACATGGCGAGCCTGGGGGCTGTCGGCTTCGACCTCGGCATCGATCTGATCGTCGAGGCGACGGAGGAAACCGGAGAGCACGGGTCCCTGATCGGCCGCTTCGTCGGGATCTCGATAGAGGTCGACGATATCGACGCCACCTATCGCGACTGGTCGGCCAAGGGGGTGGCGTTCACCGCCCCGCCGGAGAAGCAGATCTGGGGCGGCGTTCTCGCCCATTTCCGGGATCCCGCCGGCAACATCCTGACCCTGCTCGGCGTCCCGCCGGCGGACTGAGAAGGCGCATGCCGGTCGATCCCGGGTCCATTCGATCCGGTAAGGAGCGGTACGGCCGGCGCCCGGTCGGTCACCGCATCCGGAAAGGTCTGATCCGAAAAAAACAAAGCGGAGCGGTACGGCCGGCGCCCGGTCCGTCACCGCATCGGGATGGTGATGAAGCCGCCTCAGCTCGGGGCTCCAGAGTCAGGAGTTTCGCCGAGCACCACACGAACGCGCCGGATGCGGCCGTTGCGCCAGATTTGAAGGGTGACCTGGTCGTCCGGCCGGAGCCGGGACAACCCGCCGACGAACGCGTTCGCCCCACCTGCCAGCTCGTCATTGACGCTGACGATGATGTCGCCGGCCAGCATCCCGGCGCGCTCGCCCGGGCCGGCGCGGACCACGTCGAAGACCTCGATACTGCCCGGCGGGAAGCCGTTGGCGGCAAGCAGGTTGGGGTCGATGTCGCGGATGCCGAGCCCGATCCACGCCCCGCCGGCGGTGGCGCGCGGCGGCGCCTGCGGGCGCGCCGACGGCACCGGTGGTGCGGGCTGCTGCTGGGGCCGGGGGGCAACCTCAAGGTTCGGCTGGGACGTCTGGGTCTGCTGGCGCTGGGGCGGTGCCTGGACGGGTGCCTGGACGGGTGCCTGGGTCTGTTGCGTCTGAGTTTGTTGGGTCTGGGAAATCGCGGTGATCTGGTCCAGCCGGATGCGGGCGTAGCGCGCACATTGCCCGTTGTCGCCGAACTCCCGCAGGTAGCTGCGGAACGGGGTCGCACGGGTCGCTGTCTGGAGCGCCTGACAGGCCAGCGCCTCCTCGTCGATCGAAATGTTCGGCTGCGGTGCGACCGTCACCGTCGAGGTTGCGGCGGCCGGCTGGAAAAAGAAGTCGCCGGTCAGCGAGGAGTGGTCCCAGGGGATCTGCCGCTGGTTCGTCGCCGCGACCACGTCACCGCGCACCCGGCTCAGCATTTGGCGGACCTCCAGGCCCGGCTTCTCGATATGGGTCAGCAGGGCCTCGGTGAACGGGCTGTTGTCGCCGGTTCCGTCGGCGGCGACGTCATTCGGCTGGGTTGCGAAGGTGATGAGGGTGCCGAGGCCCGAGCGCACCTCCGCCATGCCCTGCCCGACCGAGGCCGAGCGGGTGCCCATCGACCGCGCGAGCGATCGGGTCAGGGGGTTGTTCCGGCAGCTGTCGAGGAAGACGAGGCTGGTCCGCGGGCGCGATTCCAGCATGCGCAGGATGGTGTCGAGCTTGACGGCGCCGAATTCCAGGTCGACCTCGCTGCGCAGTTCGGCGTCGATCGGCAGAAGGTAGTTCTCGCCGGCGACCTGGATGCCGTGGCCGGCATAGAAGACCAGGGCGACGTCAGCCCCCTCCAAAGAGGTCGCGAAATCGCTGAGCGTCGTGCGCATCGCGCGGTAGTCGAGGTCGATGCCCGTTGTCACCTTGAACCCGAGCCGCTGGAGTGATGACGACATCGCGGTCGCATCGTTCTTCGGGTTCGCCAGTTCGCCGGCAGCCGTATAGGCGCCGTTGCCGATGACCAGGGCGACCCGCTTTTCCGCGAGGGCTTCACCGGGTGTCGCGACCAGCGCCCACAACGCCAGCACTACGACAGTCAGAACGCGCATGTCCCCGCTCCCCAACCGAAACCAAGTCAACAGTCTGCCATGCCCGGGCCACTTGGTTAAGGCATCGGATATGCGCGAGGTTCCGGCTCTTACATGAGTTGGCGTCGCATGATGCCTGGTCGTCTGATGCCAGCATTGGCGACCTTGTCGGAAACGGCACCAAGGCAGTTGTTAGGATCGGAAGACCCCTGGGTGGCCGAATGCTCCTAGTGGAGTTCCCGCAGTCGACGTTTGGTTCGGGGCTCGTAGCCAAAGGGATCCAAACATCGAACTCACCCCCCTAGCCTTTCGCCCTCACTGACCGGTAAGTTAGCCGCCTTAAGAGCCGCCCCCGCCGAACGAGGGTGCCGGCCAAGAGGGCAAGGTTGGGGAAGGGGACATCCATGGAGTTGTCGCAAGGGCTTCGGCGCGCGCGGCTGATCCGGCGTGACAGTCAGGCGCTGGTGTTCGGCGCGCGGTCGTGGACCTGGGACCAGATGGTCGACCGGATCGCGCGCCAGGCGGCCGTGATGAAGGCGCTGGGGATGAGGCCGGACGACCGGGTCGCAATCCTTGCCCACAATTCCGACCGCTATGTCGAGGCGTACTACGGCCCGGTCTGGGCCGGCGGCATCATGGTGCCCCTCAACACCCGGCTGGCGCTGCCGGAACTCGCCTACATCGTCGATGACTGCACGCCGCGCATCCTGATGGTCGACGACGACTTCGCCGATCAGGTCGACCCGTTGCGCGCGCGCTGCCCGTCGATCGAGCATGTCGTCTTCATCGGCGAGGGGCCGGTCCCGGACGGCATGATCGGCTATGAGGATGCGCTGGCCGCCCACGACCCCGTCCCCGATGCCGGCCGCGGCGGCGACGACATCGCAACCCTGATGTACACCGGGGGAACGACGGGCAAATCCAAGGGCGTGATGCTCACCCACGACAATATCTACTGGAACGGCCTGATCGCCCTCGCAAACGGCCGCATCACGGAAGACACCCGCCACCTCCACGCCGGCCCGCTCTACCATCTCGGATCGGGCAGCCGGGTCTATTCGATCACCATGTCGGCCGGGACCCATGTGGTCATCCCGCGCTTCTCCGTCGACGCCTTGATCGACGCCATCCCGCGGCACCGCCTGACCTCCATCGTCATCGTGCCGGCGATGGCGACGATGATGCTGAACCATCCGGCGATGGGCGGTGCGGACGTTTCCACCATCACCCAGATCAGCTATGGCGCGGCGCCGATGCCGGAGGCGGTGATCCGGCGCTTGGCCGAACGCTTTCCCACCGCCCGCCTGATGCAGTCCTTCGGCATGACGGAGGCGTCGCCGGTGCTGACCAACCTGCAGGCGGAGGATCATCATCCGGCGAAGGGACTGCTCGCCTCCGTCGGCCGGCCGGTCCCGACCTGCGAGATCAGGATCGTCGACGCGGAGGACAACGAACTGCCGATCGGCGAGACCGGGGAGATCTGTGCCCGCGGGCCGATGATCATGAAGGGCTACTGGATGAAGCCGGAACTGACCGCCCAGGCGCTTCGGGGCGGCTGGTACCACACCGGCGATGCCGGCTACCTGAACCGGGACGGCTATCTGTTCGTCGTCGACCGGGTGAAGGACATGATCGTCTCCGGCGGGGAGAACGTCTATTCGACCGAGGTCGAGAGTGCCATCCACGAGCACCCGGACGTCGCCGAATGTGCCGTCATCGGCGTGCCCGACGACCAGTGGGGCGAACGCGTCCATGCGGTTGTCGTGCCGCGCTCCGGTGCCCTCCTCGACGCCGCCGCGATCCAGGTCCATTGCCGTGCCCTCATCGCCGGCTACAAGGTGCCGAAGTCGGTCGACATCCGCGACGAACCGCTGCCGCTGTCGGCGGCCAACAAGATCCTGAAGGCCGAGTTGCGCAAGCCCTTCTGGGAAGGGCGCGACCGGGCCGTTTCCTGAGCACACCTCAACAAGACCGACCGGGAGGAGATGATATGGACGCCGGGATCGTTTCGGCAGACCGCATTCTGGAACTGGCGGATCTGAAGGAGCTTGCAGCGCGGGCGTCGGCGGGCTTCCGGGCGCTGGGCGTGGGCGAAGGCGACAGCGTTGCGATGATCCTGCGCAACGACTTCCCGTTCTTCGTCGCCTCCATGGGGGCGACCGCGGTCGGCGCCTATCCGGTCCCGCTCAACTGGCACAACAAGGCGGAGGAAGCGGGCTACATCCTTGAGGACTGCGGGGCGAAGGTGGTGGTCATCCACGCCGATCTCCTGCCCCAGATCGCGGCCGGCATCCCGGACGGGGTCGCGGTCCTGGTCGCCCCGACCCCGCCGGAGGTGCAAGGGGCCTACGGCGTGTCGGACGAGGCCGCCGCGGTGCCCGCGGGTCGGACCTCCTGGGACGACTGGCTGGCCGCCCATGAGCCGGACTCGGTGCCGGCCCTGCCGCCGCGCGCGTCGATCATCTACACCTCCGGCACCACCGGCCGGCCCAAGGGGGTCATGCGCTTCCCGCCCGCCAGCCCGGAAGAGGCCGCGGGC
>CAYNIS010000021.1:0-17162 GCA_964397055.1 uncultured Rhodospirillaceae bacterium
GACAAACCGGCAGGGGTGGCCGTGCACGGCGGCAGCGGCATCGACCTCGGCGTCATCGAGGCGCTGCGGCTGCTGCGCCCGCAGGCCGAGCTGGAACTGGTGCACCGGCTCGACCGGGACACCTCCGGCTGTCTGCTGATCAGCAAGCGCGGCAGTGCGCTGCGGCATCTGCATGCCCAGTTCCGCGACGGCGACATCGACAAGCGCTATCTGGTGCTGCTCGTCGGCCATCTGCCGCGAAACCTGGTCGAGGTCACCGCGCCGCTGCGCAAGAACCAGCTGCAGGGCGGCGAACGCATGGTGCCGGTGGACCCAGAGGCGGGCAAACCGGCGCGCACCCGCTTTCGCGTGCTGCAACGGCTGCGCTGGCCTGGCAGCGGGCAGCGCCGGGAGCGCGACCACGGCGACGCCACGCCCGACTTCGCCCCCAAGTTCACCCCCAAGTTCACCCCCGGCTTCACATTGGCCGAGGTCGCGCTCTACACCGGGCGCACCCATCAGATCCGCGTGCACGCGGCGCACCTCGGGCTGCCGGTGGCCGGCGACGACAAGTACGGCAACGCCGAGGTCAACGCGGCGCTGCGGCAGATCGGATTGAAACGCCTGTTCTTGCATGCATCTTCGCTGATCGTACAACCGGCTCCGGAACAGGCACCGCTGCGGGTCGCGGCGCCGCTGCCAGCGGCGCTGACGCTCGTACTGGACCGGCTCGGGGCGAGCCTCGACGCACTTTCCGCCGGGGTTGCCCCCGCTGCCGCCGGTCACTCAGCTGACAATCCGCCGGCCCGATAATGCCGCGAACGCGGGCACCGACCGCGAGGCCGACCGACTGGGCGGCGGCTCGCTGGGTGGCGGAGATCGTCAGTTCCGTCGAGTTGATGACCGAGAGCGCTTCGAGGAGGCGCAAGCCGTCCTCTTCGGTGATGTCGTCGATTGGCTTGTTGAAGAGGACCTCGCCGGCCACGGTGATTTTCAGGACCGTGGATTCGCTGTCCAGCGTTTCGAACGTGGCGCCCACCGTCTCGACAATCACTTCCTGGCCGTTGGCGGTACCCGTCCCGCGCGACCCCTCGTCGAAGTTGCCGATGGTGTCATCGAGCACGAAATTAATGTTGCGGCCGCGGATGGTGATGCCGAGCGTCGTGTCACTATCGCTGACCGTCAGCCCGTTGAGGGCGGAAAGCAGGTCCGCGGCCAGTTCGGAGCGCTGGCGGACGTCGGCAATCTCGTCCTCGCTGATCCGGATCGTGTCGCTGCTGGAGCTGCTGGAACTGCCCGAATCGCTGGTCGCAAAGGCGCTGCCCGGGGCCAGTCCGATCGCTGCGGCAATCGCCATCATCGACGCCATCCGGCGCAGGTGGTTCCAATTCGGCTCGATTGTCGTCAGCATTTTATCCTCCGGGTCGCTCAGAATGCGCTGTTTGCGTTCTGTGTGGTGCTGGTGACGGGCGTCGTCGGGTCAGTCGAACAGGGCGTCGAAGCGGTAGCCGTAGCGAATGCCGATCGTGTCCAGCCCCTCGTTCGACCCGTCGGTCAGGATGTTGCCGTTCGACAAGTGCTCCCAGAACACGGATATCCCGTGACCGTTAACATTGCGGTACCCGACGTCGAGGCCGAGGCGGAAAAGCACGCGCGAGCCGAAATCGGTCACCTCGGGTTCCCGCAGCGGGTCGTCCTCCTCCAGCGTGCCGTTGTGGACGGAGAAACCCAGGAACGCCTCGCTGAAGGCCTCATACCCGGCGCCGATGCCGATACCGTCACCCCAGGTCAGACCGAAGTAGCCGTGGGAGGTGTCGCCGACTGTGTTGATCGTGCCGCCGATATGCGGGCGCGGTTCGAGGAGAATGCGCAAGGCGGTCTGGTCGGCGTCGAGGAAGCCCCAGCGCGGGCGCAGGAACAACGCCTCGATATTGATGTCGACGCCGTTTTCGTTTTTCTGGCGCGTGGGGTCACCCAGCACGACGTCATGGTAGCCGACGCCAAGACGCAACTCGGAAATGATCCCGAACAGGCGCGCGTCCGCAGCTTCGCCCGCTGAAAGCCCCTCATCCGGGCCATAGGCGGTCGGTTCGTCCGTCGGCAGTGTCGGCCATTGGACGTGAAAATCGCTCGACGATGATGTCGCAGCGCGATCGTCGGCCGCAGCAGTTCCGGCAACCAGAACCGACAGACCAACAACACCGACGACACATGTCCTGTAGTCCACCATGTGATCCCCCCATCACGGTGCTACTTGGTGTAGTCCAATCGCGGGTTGAACGGCAATCGCCATGACTTGCGGGGGGACATGCCCGGCTGCGCTGTTGCAGATGCGCAACGTTCGCGGGGCTGCCGGCGCGGGCCTTCGATTTGACAATCCGGCGTCAGCGTCCATAA
This sequence comes from uncultured Rhodospirillaceae bacterium, assembly GCA_964397055.1. Classification (GTDB taxonomy): domain Bacteria; phylum Pseudomonadota; class Alphaproteobacteria; order CAYNIS01; family CAYNIS01; genus CAYNIS01. The sequence continues at coordinate 2,377 of CAYNIS010000021.1, forward strand.
TCAGACAAAATCCAACATAAACATGAAATGATCTTTCCTGTGCTGCCGTATTCGCGTCGGTGGCCCCCCAGCTACATACCCCGTTGACCGAATGTTGGCCCGGGGCAGCCTCGCGACGTTTCCCGAGAGAGCAAGAAGGAGCTTCCAGCGTGACCGACCGCCGCCTGAAGGACGTCCATCCGGCCCTGCCGGATCTCACCGCCCAGATGAAGGAAGGCCGGCTCGACCGCCGCGAATTCCTGCGCATGTCGACCCTGCTCGGATTGTCGGCGACGGCGGCCTACGGGCTGACCGGCCTGACCCCGATGCCGGCGCGGGCGGACACGCCGAAGCAGGGCGGCACCGTCAAGATCTCGATGCGCATCCCCAAGCTGTCGGATCCGGCGACGTTCCAGTGGGTCTATGACAGCAATGTCACCCGCCAGGTGAACGAGTACCTGACCCGCACCGGCGTCGACAACGTCACCCGTCCGCACCTGCTGGAGAAGTGGGAAGCGAGCGAGGACCTGAAGACCTGGACCTTGACCCTGCGCAGCGGGATCACCTGGTCGAACGGCGACCCGCTGACCAGCGACGACATCATCTGGAACCTGAAGCGCCTGGTCGATCCGGAGGTCGGTTCCTCGTTCCTCGGCCTGGTCAAGGGCTACCTCCTCGAGGAGGTCGGCGAGGGCGACGATGCGAAGACCATGCTGTGGGCGGACAACGCGATCGAGAAGGTCGACGACCTGACCCTGCGGCTGAACTGCAAGGCTCCCCAGCTTGCCGTGCCGGAACACATGTTCCACTACCCGGCCGCCATGCTGCACCCGAGCTCGAACGGGGTATGGGGCGTCGGCGCCATCGGCACCGGTCCGTTCAACATCGACGAGATCGAAATCGGCAAGCGCGCGGTGCTGAGCGCCCGCCGCGATTATTGGGGCGAGGGGCCGTACATCGACCGGCTCGAATTCATCGACCACGGCGATGAGGCGGCCGCCGCCCTTGCCGCGATCGCGGCACGCCAGGTCGACGGCATGTACGAGGCCTCTACCACCCAGTACGCCGCCCTCCAGCAGATGGAACACCTGGAGCTGTTCCAGGTGTCGACGTCGCAGACCGCCGTTGCCCGCATGCAGCCGCTGGAACCGCCGTTCGACGACGCCCGGGTGCGCAAGGCCATGCGCCTCGCCCTCGATACCCGCAAGATCCTCCAGGTCGCCCACCTCGACCTCGGCGACCCGGGCGAAGGCCACCATGTCGCCCCGGTCCATCCGGAATACGCTTCCCAGCCGTTCCCGGAGCAGGACATCGAGGGGGCGAAGGCACTGCTAGCCGAGGCCGGCTACCCGGAGGGCTTCGAGACCTCGCTCGCGGTCAAGAAGGACCCGGTCTGGGAGCTCGTCTCCGCCGAGGCGATGAAGGAGATGTGGGCCGAGATCGGCGTCACCGTGAACATCGACGTGATGCCGTCCGCGGCCTACTGGGAGGTCTGGACGGACGTGCCGTTCGGCCTCACCGCCTGGACCCACCGCCCGCTCGCCATCATGCTGCTGCCGCTCGCCTATCGCTCGGGCGTGCCGTGGAACGAGAGCAAGTGGTCGAACGAGGAGATGGACGCGCTTCTGCTCGAGGCCGAGGGCACCCTCGACGTCGAGAAGCGCCAGGAGATCATGGCCCGGATCCAGACCCTCATGATGGAAGAGGGGCCGGCCATCATCCCGCTCTGGCGTGGCGTGTTCACCCCGATGGCCAAGCGCGTCAAGGGTTTCAACATCCACCCGACCTACTACTTCTTCGCCGAAGAATGGTGGGTCGAAGAGGCCTGATCGGGCCTCGAACCCCGGCTTCGGCCGAACCTCGGCCCCGACCCTCTTTCCTGGGGGTCGGGGCGGGACGTGAGCGATGCTCCCCTTCCTGATCCGCCGTCTTGCCTTCCTGCTGGTGACCTTGTTCGTGGTGTCGCTCCTGGTGTTCACCGCGAGCGAATTCACCCCGGGCGATGTTGCCCGCAAGATCCTCGGCCCCTATGCCACGACCGAGCAGGTAGCACTGCTGACCGAGCGCATGGGCCTCAACCGGCCGGTCCTGGTCCGCTATTTCGAATGGGCGGGAAACATCCTCCAGGGCGATCTCGGCCAGTCGACGCTGTTCGACGTGCCGGTCGGCCCGCTGATGTTCGACCGGCTTTCCAACACCGGCATGCTGGCGGCGGTCGCCTTCGGCATCATCGTGCCGCTGTCGCTCGTCCTCGGCGTGCTCGCCGGCATGCGCGAGGGGTCGTGGTACGACCGCGCGATCTCCCTGGTCAGCATCACCGGAACCTCCCTGCCGGAATTCGCGACCGGTGTCTTCCTGTCGGCGATCTTCGTCATCTGGCTGGGGCTGCTGCCCGGCACCTCCACCCTCGACAGCTTCGACACCTGGTCCTACGGCCAGCAACTGGTCCTGCCGGTCGCGGTGATGGTGATCTATGACGCCGGGCTCGTCGTGCGCATGGTGCGGGCGTCGATGGTCGAGGTGATGACGCGCGCCTACATCCGCACGGCGGTCCTGAAGGGCATGACCTTCGGCCAGGTCATCTGGCGCCACGCGCTGCGCAACGCGATGATCACGCCCTTCACCGTCATCCTGTTGCAGATCAACTACCTGGTGAACGGTGTCGTGGTCGTGGAGGCCCTGTTCGCCTATCCCGGCTTCGGCCGCCTGATGCTGGATGCCGCCCTTGCCCAGGACATCGCGGTGATCCAGGTCGGCGCCCTGGTGGCGGTGTTCATCGCGGTCATCACCCAGGTGCTCGGCGACATCGGCTACATGATGCTCAACCCGAGGATCCGCTTCAAATGACGGGCTTCCAATGACGGGCTTCCAATGACGGGGTTCCAATGATCTTGGCGAGACTTGATCCGGAAGAGCCGCGCGTGGTGTCCCCGGCGCGCGCGCTGCGCCTCCTGGCGCCGGCCGGGGCCTTCCTGGGCCGCATCCGCCATTCGGCGATCGGCATCGTCGGCCTGTCGATCGTGATGTTCTGGGTGGCGGTGGCCATCCTGGCGCCGTTGATCGCCCCCTATTCGCCGACCGAGTTCAACTATGCCGCGCTGGCCGACCCGACGCCGTCGGCGGACCATTGGCTCGGCGTTGACAACCGCGGGCGCGACATCCTCTCGCGCATCATCTTCGGCGCCCGGACGGTTCTCTGGGTCGCCCCCATGGCGGTCGCCATCGCCTATGTCTTCGGCTGCGCCATGGGCCTGCTCGCCGGCTACTACCGCGGCTGGGTGGACGTCGTGCTCACCCGCTTCGGCGACATCGTCCAGGCGTTCCCGGTGATCATCCTCTACATGATCATCATCGCGCTCTACGGGGCGTCGGCGATCAACATCGTGATCGCTGTCAGCTTCACCGCCGCCCCGCAGATCGCCCGCATCGTCCGCGGCCTGACGCTGGAGATCCGGGAGCGGGAATACGTCGCGGCGGCCAAGATGCGCGGCGAGAGCGACTTCTACATCATGACCGTGGAAATCCTGCCCAACGTGCGCGGGCCGCTGATCGTCGATGCCTGCCTGCGCATGGGCTACACCATCATCGCGATCGGGGTGCTCGGCTTTCTCGGCCTCGGCCTGCCGCCGCCGACGCCCGACTGGGGCGGCATGGTCAAGGACAGCTACGCGATGCTGGTGGTGTTCCCGCACATGTCGATTTTCCCATGCATCGCCATTTCGTCCCTGGTCGTCGGGCTGAACCTGATGGCCGACGGCATCCGGGAGGTATCGCTGCGTGACTGACCCTGCAGCCGCCGTGGCCGGCGACGACGGGCGCCGTTCGGCGGCCGATCTTCCCGGGGAAGTGCCGGTCCTGGCGCTGGAGGGCGTGTCGATCGGGTACCAGACCCGCGCCGGGCTGGTGCCGGTGGTCGACCGCCTGGACCTCAAGCTCTATCGCGGACAGGCGTTCGGCCTGGTCGGCGAAAGCGGCTGCGGCAAGTCGACCGTCGCCTTTTCGGTGATGCGCTACCTGGGGGCGGCCGGCCGCGTTACCGCCGGCCGGATGATGTTCGAAGGGCGCGATCTGAACGCGCTCAGCGATGCCGAGCTTCGAGGGATCCGGGGGGCTCGCATCGCCATGGTCTATCAGGACCCGATGTCGAGCCTGAACCCGGTCATGACCGTCGGCCGCCAGCTGATGGAAGTGCCGCTGTTGCATGGGGAGACCAGCAGGGCGCGGGCGCGCGACCGGGCGCTTGCGATGCTGGAAGAGGTCCGCATGCCGGACCCGGTGGCCGCGTTCGAGCGGTATCCGCATCAGCTTTCCGGCGGCCAGCAGCAGCGCGTCGTCATCGCCATGGCGCTGATGGCCGAGCCGGCGTTGCTGGTCATGGACGAGCCGACCACCGGCCTCGATGTCACGGTCGAGGCGGCGGTGCTCGATCTGGTCGCGGAACTTCGCGAGCGGCACAACTCGGCACTCCTGTTCATCTCGCACAACCTCGGCACCGTCGCCCGGACTTGCGACCGGATCGGGGTCATGTATCTGGGCGACATGGTGGAGGAAGGGCCGATCGATGCCGTCTTCGCCAATCCGCGCCACCCCTACACGGCGGGCCTTCTCGACAGCATTCCGCTCATCGGGCTCGACAAGCGCGCAGCCCAGTTGAAGCCGATCCCGGGCAGCATCAGCGGTGCGCGGGTGCGTCCGCCCGGCTGCGTGTTCCAGGAGCGCTGCCGGCACATGGCCGCGGGCCGTTGCGACCAGGGGCCGGTGATGCCGACGCCGGTCGGCGAGGAGGCCGTCGGCCACCGGGTGCGCTGTGTGCGGGTCGCCGACCTGGCACCCTGGCGGCGCGGGCTGGCCGCGGTCGACGATCTTGAGACCGGCGCGGACACCGGCGAGGAAATCCTGAAGGTCTCCGGCCTGCGCAAGACCTATGTCTCCGACGGTTCGATCTTCGGCGGCCGGGCGAGCCAGGTGCGCGCCCTCGCCGGCGTCGACCTCACCGCCCGCAAGGGAACCACGCTCGCCATCGTCGGCGAAAGCGGTTGCGGCAAGTCGACCTTCGCCAAGGTCCTGACCGGGCTCGAGGTCGCCAGCCACGGGGAGGTCGAGTTCGCCGGCGTCGACGTCTCCGACATCCGGATCGAGAAGCGCGACCGGGAGCTGCGCCGGCGGCTCCAGATGGTGTTCCAGAACCCGGATTCGACGCTCAATCCAAGCCACAGCGTCGGCTATGCCATCAAGCGGGCGCTGAAGCGGCTGCGCGGCATGTCATCGTCGGAAGCCGACAAGGAAATGCGCCGGCTTCTCAAGGTCGTGGAACTGCCGGAGGACTTCGCCGGGCGTTTGCCGCGCCAGCTTTCCGGCGGTCAGAAACAGCGCGTGGCGATCGCCCGCGCGCTTGCCGGCAGCCCGGATGTTGTGGTCGCCGACGAACCGGTCTCGGCGCTCGACGTGTCGGTCCAGGCAACGATCATCAATCTCCTGATCGAGCTCCAGGCGGCCAACCAGACCACCATGGTGTTCATCAGCCATGACCTGTCCGTCGTGCGGTATCTCGCCGACCAGGTCGCCGTCATGTATCACGGCCATGTCGTCGAACTCGGCGATGTCGACGCCGTGTTCTCGCCGCCCTATCACCCCTATACCGAAGCACTGCTGTCCGCCGTGCCGGTGCCGGACCCTGGGGCCGAGCAGACGCGCATTCCGCTCGACGGCGCCATGCCCCAGGGCAGTGAGGCGATCCGAGGCTGCCCGTTCGCGGCCCGCTGCCCGCGCTCCCTCGGCAGCTTGTGCGAGACCAAGCCGCCGCCGGAACAGGTCTCGGACGGTGGCCATCGCATCCTCTGCCACATACCGCTCGACGATCTGGCCAAGGTGCCGCCGATCATCGCGTTGTCGACGGCGGCGGAATGACCGATCCGGCCGGAGAGGCGCTGCCCTCCCTCGAGGAGATGCGCGACACGCTCCAATACATGTGGAGTGTGTTCCTGGAGGATCTGAAGGCGGGCTGGGACCGTCAGCCGGGCGCTCCGTTGCGTCGCGACTGGAACGGCGCGGTCGTCGAGATGACCCTGACCGCCCACGGCACCGCCGATGCCACGCACTATCTGGCCCGCTTGATCGTGGACGGCCCGGAGGGCGCCTTCCGTCTCACCGGCACGCTCTCGACCGACCCGGACTTCGCCCGCGGCCTGCCGGAGGTCCAATGGTCGATGACCGGGGACCATGAGGAACTGTGCGACTGGATGGTCCCCTGGGTCATGAAGCACGTCGCCGAGGGCGGCGGCTACATCGAAATATAGGCCGCACCGACCCTCCCTCAGGCCTCCGTCTCCACGATCGGGATGCCGTGATAGATCTCGGCCAGCGGGAGCGCGATGTCGAGGCTGTCGAGCTGTACGACCCCGCGTTCGCCGCCGATCCGACGCACCTCCCAGACATCGCCGACGCGACGCCAATGGTCGACGGCGATCGTCTCGGACTCGATGAACAGAAGATCGGTCACCAGCGGCAAACGCCGGTAGCATTCCAATTTCAGGACCAGATCGTGGCTTCGCGTGCTGGGCGAGAGGATTTCGATCACCACCAGCGGCGTCTCCAGCCATTGGGTTCGCTTCAACGGCCTGCAGGTGATCGCGATATCCGCCACGAAGTAGCGATCCTGGTGGTCTGGATCGAGCAACCCTGCCTCGCCTACCGGCAGGCAGCCGTCACGCAGTCGCCCTGTCAACAAGCTTGAGATCCGAGCCGAAAGCGCGCCATGGGGCACCGAACCCGGAGCCATCGCGGCGGCGAGCCCGTCGATCAACTCGTAGCGGGTGTCGGTGCCGTCGTCCCACTCCAGGAATTCGGACAACGACATCCGTGCGGGCTGGGTCTGGCGCGCTTCGGACATCAGTCCCCCGCGGCGGCCGCGCGCCCGCGCGCCCTCTTCTCCGACGCCTCCCAGACCATCATGCCGCCGCGCTCGCGGCCCAGCATCTCGATCGGGTCCTGGTTCTCGATGTGGCCGTACATGCCCTTGTAGATGCCGAAGCCGCACAACTCCTGCAGGCGGCGCGGCATCCGCTGCAGCATCTCCCAGGGCACGCCCAACTGCTGGTTCTCCTGCTGGCGGATCCAACCGGCGCAGTAGTAGTTGGCGATCGCGTAGCGGCGTCCGTCGCTGACGTTCTCCCCACCCCCATGCCAGGTCTGGCTGTTGAACAGGATCGCCGACCCCGCCGGCATCTCGGCCACCTCATAGTCCTCGTAGGGCCGGTCGTAGGGCGGGTTCTGGTCCCATTTGTGACTGCCCGGGACGATCCGGGTCGCCCCGTTGTCCCGGGTGAAGTCGGTCAACGCCCAGATGCAGTTGATCGCGATCGGCACATGCGGACGCGGCAGCGGGATCATCTGGGTGTCGGCGTGAATCGGCTGGGCCTCCTGGCCCGGCCCGAGGGTGATCGCCGACAGCGAGGACAGTTGCAGGCCGAGGTCGAGCGCACGTTCCGCGACCGCGAGCGTGTCGGGGAAGATCGGTACCTGCCAGAAGGCCTCGTGGTAGCGCAGGAGGTTGTAGATGCGGATGGTCTGCTTGCCCTCGAAGCTGGTGTCGCGATAGCCGATGCCGTGTTCCGCTTCGACCCGGTCGAGGGTGTCCTTGAGTTCGGCGACGAGTGACGGCGGGATCACGCCTTCCATCACCGTGAAGCCGTCGGTCTCCAGTTCCCCTGCGTGCCTCGCCAGGTGTTCCTCGGAAAGCATGGGGCGCTCCTCCCTTCTCGCTTCGGCGCCGTTCGGTGGCGCTGGTGCCGTTTTCGTTGTGTTTGGGTCGCACCCTAGCACAAACCGCGCCCGTTCCCGCCATCAGGCAGCCCGGTTGCGGCCTGCGACTGGAAATCCGCGCCGTTGACTGCTATTCCCCGAAGTGAGGGGGATCCTCCGGCCATGCGGCCCAGCGGGCGATGGCCAATCCAACCGCCGTATCAGGGGGAAAGCATGCGGGTGACGCTTGGCGCTTGCGCCGTTGCCGTTGTCGGGATGATGGCCGGTACGGCAGTCGCCGAAGAAGGGGGGCTCGACTTCTACATCGCCGGCCGCCTGATCCCGACCCTGTCGAACGTCGACGACATCTCGGTCAACCCGTCGACCGACATCCGCCTGCGCGACGACGAGATCGAGTTCGTGGCGACCGGCGGTGCCGCGCTCGGCTACGACTTCTCCAACCAGGCGGTGCCGATCCGGGTGGAGGTCGAATACACCTACGGCTACCACGCGGATTTCGAGACCGAGAGCACCAACGGGCTCGGCAACGGGGCGATCGCCTACGACAACTCGACCACCCACCATGCGGTGTTCCTCGACGCCCACTACGTGCTAGAGACCGCGACCCGATATCGCCCGTTCATCGGCGGTGGCGTCGGCTGGGTCCGCAACATCGGCGATTTCGACCGGGTGAACCTCAACACCCGGATGTTCGAGAACAAGGAGACCGAGACCGACAATTTCGGCTGGCGCGTCGGTGTGGGCACCCTGATCCGCATCAACAAGGACTTCACCGGGGAGATCGGCTACCGCTACTCCGACCTCGGCGAGATCGAGTCCGGCGCCTTCTCGACCGGGGATTCGGTGCAGTTTGATCGCCGCTTCTCGCACGATTTCGTCTTCGGCCTCCTCTACTCCTTCTGATCATCCTTCTGATCGCGGTCCCCCCGGCTCCGGGGGCTGATCGGCTGATTGACAGCGCCACCCCGGCCGGCCCGGGCGTGGCGCTTTTGCCGTGCGCAGCCGGCCTGGCCCCGTGCCGGCGGGATGCTGCCCTGCAGTCTGTCTGCTTGCGGAGTACGTATCATTCCGATATATCGGATCGATACTAAGGGAGTGCGCATGACCATCGACGTCAAGACCTTCTGCCTTGCCGTGCTCACCTACGGCGAAACCACCGGGTACGAGATCCGAAAGGCTGGGGAGGAGGGCGCCTTCTCCCAATTCTTCGCGGCCGGCTTCGGCTCGATCTACCCGGCACTCAAGGCCCTGAAGGAAGACGGATTGATCGAGGAGGTCGCCCAGGCCGGCGACCGGGGGCGCAGCGATCGCCGGGTCTATCGCTTGACCGACCGCGGCCTCGGCCACCTTCGCCAGGCGCTGACAGCCGCGCCGTCGCCCGATCGCATGCGTTCGGAGTTCATGTTCCAGCTGTTCCTGGCGGAACTGCTGTCGCCGGAACACGCCAACCGGATCATTCAGGCGCGGATCGCCGAGTGCGAGGCGCGGATCGCAGAGATCGACTGTTGCCCCGGAAAGGAAACCGCGCGCCCGGGTGATCGTTTCATGTCAGGGCTCGGCCGCGCGGTTTACGCCGCTATGCGCGACTACCTGATCGACCATAGGTCCGACCTCGTGGACGAGATCGAAGGTCGGGAGAAATCGGCCGACACATCAAGGGATCGGCCACGGCAACCTGGGCCGGAAGCGCCGGCCGATGCGGCAATTGCGGCCGGCGGACAGGAGTAGGGATCCATGCGCAGTTCCGTCATCATTGCGATCCTGATCGCGGTTGCCGCGACCGGCTGGATCCTGTCCGGCCAGATCGAGGGCGGCCGCCCGGCAGAGGCGGCTCCCCCCGCCGCGGATGACGGCGGCGATCCGGCCGCGGCCGAGGCCCGCCAGGACCTGGTGCAGGTGATCGACAGCGTGGCGCTGGAGACCGACGATCGGCTGTCGCTGCACGCCCGAACCGAAGCGTTCCGCACCGTGAACGTCGCCGCCGAGACGGTCGGCCAGGTGGCGGAAATCCTGGTCGAGCGCGGTCAGGTCGTCTCGGCGGGCGAGGTGCTGGTCCGCCTCGATCTCGACACCCGCGACATTGCGGTGGCTGAAGCGGAGGCGCAGGTCGCCCAGCGCCAGATCGAATTCGACGCCGCCGAGGAGCTGGCGAGCCAGGGCTTCAACAGCGAAATCCGCAAGGCGGAGGCGCAGTCGCTTCTGGCGGCGAGCCGCTATGCGCTCGCCCATGCCCGGATGATGCTGGAACGGGTGGAGATCACCGCCCCGTTCGGCGGGGTGGTCGACGACCGGATGGTGGAGATCGGGGACTTCGTCGATGTCGGTCAGCCGGTCGCCATGATCGTCGATCTCGACCCGATCAAGGTGGTCGGTGCCGTCGCGGAACAGGTGATCGGCGATATCTCACCGGGCATGGCCGGCACGGCCGAGATCGTCGGCATCGGCGAGGTTGCCGGACGGGTGGCCTACATCTCGCGCATTGCCAATCCGGCGACCCGCACCTTCGAGGTCGAACTCTTGGTCGACAATGCCGACCGTGCCATCGCCGCGGGCCTGACCGCGGAACTGGTGCTGCCGCTTGCGTCCGCCAGCGCTCACCGGGTCAGCCCGTCGGTCCTGTCGCTGGCCGATGACGGCACCGTCGGGGTCAAGATCGTCGATGCCGACCAGCGCGCCCGCTTCGTGCCGGTCGAAATCCTGGGCGATGCGTCGGACGGCATGATCTGGCTCGGCGGCCTGCCCGAGACGATCCGGCTGATCACCATCGGTCACGAGTTCGTCGCGCCTGGGCAGCCGGTCCGCGCCGGGACCACGGTCGACCGCCAGGGACCACGCTCATGATGACGCTCATCATCAACGCGGCGCTCGCCCGCGCACGCACGGTCATCGCGTCGCTGATCCTGCTCTTGGTGGCGGGAACCCTCGCCTATATCGGCATTCCCAAGGAGTCCGACCCGGACATCAACATCCCGATCATCTACGTCTCGGTCACGCTGGAGGGTATCTCCCCGCAGGATTCCGAACGCCTCCTCCTGCGCCCGTTGGAGCAGGAACTGCGCACCATCGAGGGTGTGAAGGAGATGCGGTCCAACGCCTTCCAGGGCGGCGGCAACGTCATCATGGAGTTCGATGCCGGCTTCGATGCCGACGTCGCCATGGACGATGTCCGCGAGAAGGTCGATCTCGTCCGTCCCGACCTGCCGCAGGAGGTCGACGAGCCGACGGTCAACGAGATCAATTTCTCGCTCTTCCCGGTCATCGTGGTCGCCCTGGGCGGGGATGTGCCGGAGCGCACGCTGCTGCGCCTGGCGCGCGATCTCCAGGACGACATCGAGGGCATCCCCTCCGTCCTTCAGGCGACCATCGCCGGCGACCGGGAGGAGCTGGTCGAGATCATCATCGATCCCGTCCTCCTGGAGAGCTACAGCATCGAGCCGTCGGCCGTGGCGGCGCTGTTCGCGCGGTCCAACCGGCTGGTCGCCGCGGGCAACGTTGACACCGGCGAGGGCCGCTTCGCGATCAAGGTGCCTGGCCTGTTCGAGACCGTGGACGATGTCTGGAACATGCCGATCAAGGTCGACGGCGATGCCGTCGTCCGGGTGCGCGACGTGGCGCGCCTCAACCGCACCTTCAAGGATCCGGAGAGCTTCGCCCGGGTGAACGGCAAGCCGGCGGTGGCGCTCGAGGTTTCCAAGCGGTCGGGCGAGAACATCATCGACACGATCGAGGAGGTGAAGGCGCTGGTCCGGGCGGAGCAGGCCTACTGGCCGGAAGCGATCGAGGTCACGTTCTCGCAGGATCGTTCCGAAGACATCCGCATCATGCTGAGCGATCTTCAGAACAACGTCCTGTCGGCGATCCTCCTGGTCATGATCGTCTGTGTCGCCGCCCTCGGCCTGCGCTCCGCCCTCCTGGTCGGCATTGCCATCCCCGGCGCCTTCCTGACCGGGATCCTGGTCATCGCCGGCATGGGCCTCACCGTGAACATCGTCGTCCTGTTCGCGCTCATCCTGGCGGTCGGCATGCTGGTCGACGGGGCGATCGTCGTCACCGAATACGCGGACCGGCGGATGACCGAGGGGGCGGGCCCGTTCACCGCCTATGGCGAGGCGGCGAAGGTGATGGCGTGGCCGATCATCGCCTCCACCGCGACGACTCTGGCGGCGTTCATGCCGCTCCTGTTCTGGCCGGGCGTGGTCGGCGAATTCATGAAGTACCTGCCGATCACCCTGATCGCGACGCTTGCGGCCTCGCTGATGATGGCGCTCGTCTTCGTGCCCGCCCTCGGGGTCACGATGATGAACGTCACCAACTGGATCGGCGCCGGCCTGCGCGGCAAGAACGCGGCGGCGAACCGGCACGCCCGGGCCCATCGGGCGGAGATCGACGCCGAGGAGCATGGCGACATCCATGAGGTGCGCGGCTTCACCCGCGCCTATCTGGCCGTCCTCGAAAGGGCGATACGCCACCCCGCCCTGGTCCTCATCGCCTCCGTCGCGATGCTGTTCGGGGTGGTCGAGACCTACAAACTGATCGGGCGCGGGGTCGAGTTCTTCCCGGAGGTCGAGCCGGAGATCGCGATGGTCCTGGTCCAGGCCCGCGGCAATCTGTCGATCCATGAGCAGAACGACCTGGTCGGGGAGGTCGAGCGGCGCATCCTCGGCGATCCGGCCGACGGCCTCGACCCGGTCGACGGTCTGGCCGTGGTCTACACCCGCGTCGGCACGACCGAGGGCGGCCAGGACGGGCAGGACATCCCGGAAGACACCATCGGCCAGATCATGCTGGAATTCGCGGACTGGGACGAACGCCGGCCCGCCGACGAGATTCTCGGCCTGATCACCGATCGCACGGCCGATATCGGCGGCATCCGGGTCCAGACCCGCAAGATGGAAGGCGGGCCGCCGACCGGCAAGGACGTCCAGCTTGAGCTGACCTCCCGCTTCGCCGAACTCCTCAACCCGATGGCCGCCCGTCTGAGAGAGGGCTTCGAGGAAGAGATCGACGACCTCGTGGCGATCGAGGACAGCCGCCCGCTGCCCGGCATCGAATGGCGGATCGAGGTCGACCGCGCCCAGGCGGCCAAGTACGACCTCGACGTCTCCGCGGTCGGGGAGGCGGTCAAGCTGGTCACCAACGGCATCGTCGTCGGCACCTATCGGCCCGACGACAGCGACGATGAGATCGACATCGCGATCCGCTACCCGCCGTCATATCGGGCGATCGACCAGCTTGACCACATCCGCGCGCCGTCCTCCCTCGGCGTGGTGCCGCTGTCGAACTTCGTCGAGCGGATCGCCGACCCCAGGATCAGCACGATCAACCGCCTGGACGGGCAGCGGCTGGTCACCGTCAAGGCGGATGTCGTGCCCGGCGTGCTGGTCGACGACAAGGTGAAGGAGGTGCGGGAATGGCTCGCGACGCTCGACCTCGACCCGCGGGTGAGCATTCGCTTCGCCGGAGCCGACGAGGAGCAGCAGGAGAGTGCGGAGTTCCTGGGCAACGCGTTCGGCGCGGCCCTGTTCATCATGGCGATCATCCTGATCACCCAGTTCAACAGCTTCTACAGCGCCTTCCTGATCCTCTCCGCGGTCATCATGTCGACGATCGGCGTCATGATCGGGCTGATCGTCACCGACCAGCCGTTCGGCGTCGTCATGACCGGTGTCGGGGTGATCGCGCTCGCCGGCATCGTGGTGAACAACAACATCGTCCTGATCGACACCTATGACCGTCTCGCGGAAGAGCTTGGCGACGTGCGGGAGGCGATCCTGCGCACCGGCGTGCAGCGCCTCCGGCCGGTCATGTTGACCACGATCACGACCATCCTCGGCCTGATGCCGATGGTCCTGCGCATGAACATCGACTTCGTCACCCGGGCGGTCTCCGTCGGCGCGCCGTCGACCCAATGGTGGGCCAGTCTTTCGACGGCCATCGTCTTCGGCCTCGCCTTCGCGACCATCCTGACCCTGGTCGTCACTCCCTCGGCGCTGATGCTGCGGGAGAACCTGCGCACGTTCTTCGCGCGACGGGGCGCGCCTGTGCCCCTTCATGAGCCCGCGCCCCTTCATGAGCCCGGGCCCTCGGCCGAATCGAGCGAGTTCCCGCCGGCCCAACCGGCCCCGGTGTGGGCAGCCGCCGCCGGTGGAGACATCGCGCCGGCGCCGGACTGGGAGAGGTATCTTGACGCCGCCGACGCGGTGGCCGACGACGGGGTGCCGCAATCGAACGACGAGCCGGTCGACGAGGAGGCCGCGCGTGCCGGAGGGTTCCCGGCGGCTGCGGCGGAATAGGCGTCGGATCGGCGGGGAGACCGGGAATGCGCCTCGACGAACTGGCCAAGCTCGACCAGGCCCTCGGCCTCGGCAACATCAACATCAATGCCGACGGCGTGCTCGAACTCAATCATCCGCCGCGTCCGGCACACCACCAATTCCAGCTCGACGGTCTGGTCTTTCACCTGTCGGCGGCACCGGAAGCCGAGCGCTTCGGCATCGAGCTGTGGGCGGATGTCGGCAGCATGCCCTTCACCGTCGAGGACCCGGCGAGACGCAAGGCGGCCTATGAGGTGCTGCGCGGCAGTACCGGACTCGGCGTTGCCCGGTTCGTCCTTCAGGGCGGCAACCGGGTGATGCTCGCCGCCCGGGAGCAACGCGAGGGCAGCGTCGATCCGATCGACATGATCCGCATGGTGGTCGAAACGGTGGGCCAGGCGCGCCCGTTCATGCGGCTGTTCCGGGCGCTCCTGGCACCGCCCAGGGTCCAGAAAACTGCCTGATCGGATGAGCGCACGCGCGAGATCTATTCGGTTCGCCCGGTCATCCAGGCGCGGTCACCTTCATCCAGTCGTCTACGCCCGGCGACCGCGCGACCTCCTCAACGCCCGTCTCCGCTTCCTGGGCCGAACAGCACCCAGCCCAGAAGGATGGCGATGACGGCGACGCCGACGATGCCGACAAGGACAGCCAGGGCCATGCGCTCCTCTTCGTCGCCGCTGTTTGATCGGCGCACCCGCTGGCGATCGAAGCGCCCCGGCTGTCGGCGTC
>CAYNIS010000022.1:0-1973 GCA_964397055.1 uncultured Rhodospirillaceae bacterium
CGCGATACCCCGGCCGAAGAGCAGGTGCCGGCCAAGGGCGACCAGGCTCTCCGCATCGCCCTTGAGGGCGGCCCGCCGGAACCAGAGGGCGGCGAGGCCGGCCTCTTCGCCGCGGGCGTCATGCAGGCGGCCGAGCGCGCGCGCGGCGAAGGCGCTGTCGGCCTCGGCATGGGGGTGCAGAAGCTCGATCGCCTGCTGCCGCCGGTCCTCCGACAGGCCGCCGGGGCTGAGTTCCAACTGGTCGGCCAAGGCCAGACCCAGGCGCAGCTTCGCATCGGTACTGCCGGTGATCGCCGCCTGACCGAACCAGTGGGCGGCCTCCTCCGGATTGCGATCGACCCCGAGGCCCGCCTGATGCAGATCGCCGAGGGCGAGGGCCGCATCGGTATGGCCGCGCGCCGCCGCCAATCTCAGCCAGCCGGCGGCCTTCACCGGGTCGGCGGTCAGACCGGCGTCGCCGTCGCGGTAGAGTCGGCCGAGTTCGGCCTGCGCTTCGGCATGGCCGGAGGTGGCGGCGTCGGTCAGGCATTCAATGGCCCTGTCGGGATCGGCCTCCACGCCCAGGCCGCCGTGATAGACCCGGCTCATCAGGTAGCAGGCATCGGCGTCGCCATCCTGGGCGGCATGGCGCAGCCAGCCGATCACAGGGCCGAGGTCGTCGACCCCGTCCTCGATCATCATCCGGGCGAGCGCCAGCACCGCGCCGCGATGACCGCTCTGTGCCGCGATGCGCAGAAGGCGCGTGGCCTCGGTCCGCCGCCGGCGGTCGGACAGGGTTCCGGGCTGCAGGCCGTCCCGGAACATGATGCCGAGGGCATACTGGGCGTCGAGGTCGTTGGACTGGGCGGCCTGCTGCAAGAGCCGCATCGCATAGGTCGGGTTGCGCGGAACCGCATCGCCGACGAGATAGAGCCAGCCGAGGCCGGCCTGGGCGGCGGCGATGCCGTTGTCGGCACCCCGCTCCAGCAGCGGCAGGGCGGCACGCGAGTCGCGCGCGACCCCCTCCCCGCGCAGATAGCAGAGGCCGAGTTGGGCGGCACCGGCGACGAGGCCGAGGTCGGCGGCCTCCCGATACCAGCTGGCGGCCGCCGATAGATCGCGGGTTACCCCGATGCCGGCGGAGTAGAGGTCACCCAACTGGTGCGCCGCCGCGGCATGGCCGGAAAGTGCCGCCCGCTCGAACCAGTGGGCCGCCGCCTCGCCATCGCCCTCGTTACGCGCCATCTGGCCACGACGATAGGCCTCCGCCGCGTCGGTATCGGCAGGCTCGGCTCCCCAGTCGGTATCAGCGGCACCCTCGGCGTCGACCATGGCCGGGATCGTAGACCGCGCCGGTCGGCGCGGGAACCGACGAGAGGCGCCGCCCGATGGCAGCCTGCGCGCCTATTCGGCGCCGGCCTCGGGCCTGTCCAGGCGGCCGTCGCCGTTGCCGTCGGCTTCGGCGAAATCGGCGGAGGCCGCGGACAGGAACTCCGCCATGGTCAGGGAACCGGAGCCGTCGCTGTCCGCGATCGAGAACCGGGCGGCGTCGGTGTTCGGCAGTTCGGACGGGGCCAGCATGCCGTTGCGGTCGCCGTCGCGGAGATAGAAGACATCGGTCATGCGGGCGCGGTACTCGTCCCCGTCGATCACCCCGTCGGCATTGCGGTCGGTCAGCCGGAACGCCTCGGCATCCGCCCGGGCGCCGAGCGGCGCCAACGCGACGACCACCGCTGCTGTCGCAGCGAGAAAGAGCCCTGCCTTGCGGCGGCTATCGACCATGCTTTCCTCCCAAGAGAAGCCTTCTTCGCTGCCCTATGTAGACCGGCAAATCGGGCGAGATCAGGGAGATATGGCGGCGCCGCGTCACGCTGCGCGGCTGAGTTCCCGAACCCGCGCCCGGGCGATCATGTAGGGGGCGGCGTGACGTTCCAACACCGAGCGCACGCTGTCCGAGCCGAGGATGCGCGCGGACCGGAACGCGTCCAGGGCCG
>CAYNIS010000022.1:1983-16649 GCA_964397055.1 uncultured Rhodospirillaceae bacterium
AGGGCCGAGTCCTCCGCCTCGAGGACCTCGCCGAGGTCAAGGGCGCCGTCGGCCGGATCGAAGCTGTCGGTCAGCCGATCGAAGCGGGTGCCGGTCGCCCGCGTCATCCCGGCATCGCCGAGATGGGCCGCCAGCGCCTCGCTCATGTCGACATGGACGAGGGCGAGATCGGCGAAGCACTCCCTGAGCGCCTCCGAACGCACATGCCAGAGGACATGCAGGTAGAAGGACTTGCCCGCCTCGCACAGCGCCACGAGGCGACGCATCAGGTCTCGGTCGAGGTAACCCATTGCTTCTGGCTCGCGCACGGAACTGACCGGTACCACTACGTAACCGACCGTAGTTGCGGTCGGTTCCCGCGGCTGTGTCGTTTTTTTGCGCGGCCCCAGGAAAACGGCCGCACCAAGTTGCGGCGGGACATGGCCGGTGGCGTCGACCGAGCGCGAGGCCAGGGCGGGCCTGAACAGGCTCCGACAGCGAATTCCGCTTCAGGTCAATGGCTTGAGCACACTGCCACTCACCGGACCGGATCAGTACGGTTGCAATGCGGGCTCATGAGCGTTTTCCAGCCGGACGGAGACGGCCCGGCGGTCCGGAAAGTGCACAACCTATTGAATCGACGCGCAAATCGTCGTCTCGGACTGAACCAGTTTGCTCGGGATTTGCGCTCGCGCTTTTTCCAGCCAGACTGAACCAGTCTGGCGGTTCGGAAAATGCGCAACCTATTGAATCGACGCGCAAATCGTCGTCGCAGACTGATGAAGTCTGCTCGGGATTTGCGCTCGCGCATTTTCCAGCCAGACTGAGCCAGTCTGGCGGTTCGGAAAATGCGCAACCTATTGAATCGACGCGCAAATCGCCGTCGCAGACTGATGAAGTCTGCTCGGGATTTGCGCTAGGCTGCCCAGGCGATGAACCTTATGTCTTCAAAGGTGGGATCGACCCACCGGTAAGCTTCCGGTCCGGATGATCCCGTCCCCGGAAGCGCCCCCAACAGGACGTCACTTGTCGAGCCCGTCTCCCCTGTTCCACCTCCAGGTCGCGGTTCGTGGCAGCTGGCACACGGTGACCAGCGGACCGGATGCCACGGCCCTGGAGCAGCTTGTCGCCAAGCTGCGCGGGGGCGGCATCCCGACCAGCGTGGGCCTTGCCGTGGTCGCCGACGGGGAGGCGCCACCGCCCCTGGACGGTGCGGCGGAATCGGCGGCCGGGTCCGATGCCGCCGCGCCGGAAGAGGCGGAAAAGGCCGAGGGTGCGGACGACGACCCTGACGAGATCGTGGCGATCGATGTCGAGGGCGGCGGCGACCTGCCACGCCCGATCTTCGAAGACCCCGAACCAGAGCCCGAACCCGAACCCGAACCGGAGCCAGAACCGGAACCAGAACCCGAACCGGAGCCTGAACCGGAGCCTGAACCAGCGCCCGAGCCGGAACCCGAACCAGCGCCGGAGCCAGCGCCCGAGCCAGAACCAGCACCTGAGCCAGCGCCACCCCCAGCCTCTCCAACCCCGCCGAGCGATCCTGCCCAGGACCTGCCCGACACCGGCGGAGCCCCGCCGCCGGCGCGCCATGATCTGGGGACGATCGCGTCGGAACCCGCCGACCGCGCGGCCGATGACCCGGACATGACACTCGGGATGGAGGGCTTCAGCTTTTTCGAGATGCTGGGAGAGGGTCCCCCGGTCGACGAGTCGGAAGGTGCTATGGAAACGGTCGGCCCGCTTCCGAGGGCCCTGACCGGCAGCGACGACGCCGACCCGGCCTACCCCGCCTTCGACCCCGACTTCCCGACCGGTCGGGGCAACGGCCGGGCGCGCAACCGGGTGATCGCCGGGCTTGCCATCCTGTCGGTCCTGGTGGTCGGCGCCGTGCTCTCCGTGCCCAGCCTCACCCGCCAGTTGGGCATTGCCGCCGGACCGCGCCTCTGGCCCGAGCGCCTGGATCCGATCATCGGCGCCTGGACGCGAACCATCGGCGGCTGCGACACGACGCGGCTGACCATCACCCAGGAGACCGTGCGCCTGGTCGAGAATGGAGAGGTGCTGGCCGACGGCGAGATCCACGACATCCTGACGGAGGACGGCGACCTCGTCTTTACCGTGGGCGAGGGCGACGAGCGGCTGGTGCTGCGCGTCTCCAACGGCCCGCCGGTCAGCCTTCTGACCTATCCGGCCCCCTGCCCGGCCGACCTGCCGGCCGCCGGAGACACGGGTCCCGGAGACACGGGCCCCGGAGACACGGGCCCCGGCGAGTGACCCCCGGGATCAGCGACCGCCGCCGCCATCGCTGCCGGAGCCGCGGACCGAGAACGGCGATGCGAAGCGGTTGCGCGCGGCGACATCGACGTCCAGCCGGCTGCCCAGGATCACCACCGCCACGTCGTCATCGCGCCTGACGCAGACCAGGGCGGTCAGGTCGTCGGTGCGGTCGACGGACGGGTTGACGGTCAGCGGCCGGCGGGTGTCCGGGTCGTAGTGGCGGCTGGCGAAGTGCTCGACCGTCAACCGCACCTCGGAACAGCGTCCGCCGTCCGGCGTTCCCGCCTCGTCCTCGCGCTTGCGCAGGACCACCTGGTGGCGGTCTTCCGCCGAAAACCGAACGATGGTGGCAAAGCCGCCGTCATAGACCTGGGCGAACTGGACCGCGATGCGTCCGGGGTCGTAGGCGAAGTCATAGCCGAGCGCGTCGGTCAGATAGCGCCCGGCCTCACCGATCGCACGCGCCCCCTGGAAACGCTCGCCGGTCGACGTCGGGCTGGCACCGGCACCTCCCGCGGCTACGGCCAGACCCAGAACCAGGGTGGCGCATAGCCCGCTTCGCATCATCATCCGCCAGGTCATGAAGGTCTCCGTTTCGATCAGATCGTCTGCTGGCCGCTTTCGCGGAACCGCGCCTGAAGCCGGCGCATGCCGCCCAGCCAGCGGTCGTAGTCGGAGGTCTTGCGCCGCATGTATTCGAGCACCTGGGGGTGCGGCAGGACCAGGAACTTCTCCTCCCGCAGCGTGTCGATCACGCACTCGACCAGGTCCTCGACCTCCAGCATGCCGTCGACGCCAGCAACCCCGCCGTTCTCCATCGAACCGGTCATGGCGGTGCGCACCGCCTGCGGGCAGAGCACAGAGACCTTGATGCCCTGGTCGCCATGGGTGATCGACAGCCACTCGGCGAGGCCGACGGCGGCATGCTTGGTGACACCGTAGCTGGCGGAGCCGATCTGGTTGAGGAGGCCGGCCGCCGAGGCGGTGTTGAGGAGATAGCCGCCGCCCCGCGCGACCATGCGCGGGACCAGATGACGCGCGGCATAGACATGCGACATCAGGTTGACCTGCCAGACCAGGTCCCATTCCTCGTTCGGTCGCTCAGCCCCGCCCGAGCGGGCGATCCCGGCGTTCGAACAGAACAGGTCGATCGGGCCGACCTCCGCCTCCGTGCGGTCGATCAGGGTCACGATCTCCTCTTCGACCGCGACATTGGTCGGGATCCCCAGCGCCCCGGTTTCGGCGGCGACCGCCGCCAGCCCGTCCCGGTCCATGTCGGCGATCACGACACCCTTGGCACCGTCGGCCACGAACCGCCGCGCGAGGCCGCGGCCGATGCCGCTGGCCGCCCCGGTCACCACAACAACCTTGTCCTTGATTTCCAAGACCCGTCCTCCCCGTTCGGCGCGCGTCGGCGTCGTTTCTTAACGACCCAGCACGACGGCTCGGCGGCGGAGTGTCAAGCCCGGCTAACGCCGCCGGCGGGTCCGGCTCATCTCGGTACGGGCATGAAAGGCGGGCGGGCGGCGCGAGACCCAGGCAAGGAAGCGCGCAATCCCCGGATGCGCCTTCAAGGCCTCGATCGTCGAATAGCAGCGCGCGAGTTCCCGTTCCGGGATCAGGGCATGGATCTTGTTGTGGCAGATCCGGTGGAGGAGGACGGTCTCGCGACCACCCTCCGACTTCGGGACGAGGTGATGAAGGCTGCCGGCCCCGTCGGGGATCGGGCGCCCGCACAAGGGGCAGATCAGGTCGTCGGGCGTGGACGGCACGGCAGGGGCGAGCCGCCTACTCGATCAGCCCCTCTTCGCGATAGTAGGCGCGGGCGGCCTCGTGGACCGGCGCGGTCAGGCTCACCGTCGCCATCTCCGACGGCTGGAGGTCAGCGAGCGCCGGGTGCTGGCTCTTGAAACCGCCGAGGAAGTCGAAGACCGCGCGCGTGACCTCCTCGACGATTCGTGCCTCGAGGCGGGCACGGGTGACCAGGGTCGCACGCACGCCGAAAGTCTCCACCGGCTCGACGATCCCGATGTACTCGCCGGCCGGAATCACCGCGCGGGTGTAGAACGGGTTCTCGGCGATCAGGGTGTCGACTTCCGGCCCGACGACCGGCACAAGCCGGATCGGGCAGCGCTCAGCGGTTTCCCGAAGCACTGCGTTGGGATGTCCGAAGGTGTTGATGAAGGCGTCGACCGCGCCCGAGCAGAGACCGTCGCTCTGCGCCTGCAGGGCCTGCTCACGGGTCGCGCCGAAGCTCTCCAGGGTCCAGCCATAGGCGTTCAGGACGACGTCCATGGTGCCGCGCTGCCCGGAATCGGCGGCACCGATATCGACGTTCCGGCCGACCAGATCCTCGAACCGCTCGATCCCGCTGTCCGCTGCCGCGACCACCGTGAACGGCTCGGTGTGGAGCGAGAAGACCGAGCGCAGGTCGGTGAAGGGCCGGCCCTCGGAATAGCGGCTGGTGCCGCGATAGGCGTGGCTGTGCCAGTCGGAACTGATCAGCGCGAAGGGCACGACGTCGTCCCGCAGCAGTTCGACGTTTTCCAGACTGCCGTCCGAACTGCGGGTGATGCAGATGATGCCGTGGCGGTTGCGTTCGGCATTGACGAGCCGGCAGATCGCCGCCGCGGCCGGGTAGTAGACCCCGCCGATGCGACCGGAGGCGATGGTGATCAATCTTTCGGCTGGCGTCTCGCCGCCCACCTGCTGTGCGGCCAGCGGCCGCGCGACCAGGGTCACGGCGGCGACCAGAAGCGCGATCGCAACGCTGTTTCGGGCAGGACTGCTTGACCTCATCGACCTTTGCTCCCTTGGCGACGTCCATCGCCTGCGTCGACCGCCGGGACCTGAAAACGGCCGGCGATCCGTCCCCTCACGCCATGCAGTGGCATGCCTCAACCGATCAAACGCTTGACCCGGGGCCGCTGCCGCATCATCCCATGCGGGGACGGTGCCGCCAGCCGGGCCCGCGCGCGTTGGTCGGGCCGTAGCATGCACGAGCGCCCGCGCGGCCAGCAATCGGGGCCGACCGCCAGGATGCCCCCACGTGGTTCGAGCACGGACCTAGATGACGAGCAAGAGCTTCGACTTCGAACACAAGATCTTCGCGATCGAGGGCGCGTTGTTCACGCGCTCGCCGGACAAGAGCGCGATTTTCAAGCTGCGCCTCGGCGACCTCGACGTCTCCCTGCCGGTGGAGATCGTGCGCGAGGAGTTCCAGATCGAGGAGGGCACGGAGGATGCCCACCTGCTGGAGGTCGTTGTCGACGGCCTGAAATACGTCAAGGTGATCCGGCCCGGGGATTCGATCCCGAGCGAGATCCTGGACGGCTCGGCCTCCTGGTCGATCGACGACCGCCATCTCGATATCGCGCGCGGACGCCTAGCCGCCCAGATGATGGCCTGGATGGGCGGCAAGGACAAAACCGGGGAAACCGCCGCCAACCTGATCGCCCTTACCGATGCGCCGGAAAACAAGGAACAGATCGATGCGGCGGTCGCCAAGCTGGCGGAGAAGCTGGCCTATGGCGCCGACGGCACGAGCCAGGTCCAGGACATGCTGGAACGGTTTGCCCGCGACCTTGCCTATATCGAAGCACTGCGCGAACACGCCGGGAAAATCAAGGACATCCGGCGCGGCCTTGCAAAAGCGCATGAAGTATACCGGCGCGACCGCAACATCGCCGAGGAAGTCCAGCGCATGACCGTTCTGATGCGCAAACCGCTGGCTTGGCTGGACGAAGCGTTCCTGGAGGTCGACGATCACACGGCCGACCTCCTGACCGTGCTGAAACAGCTCGATCAGTTCATCCTCCTGGTGCGGGACACGCGCGACAAGATCCACGCCATCCTGTTGGAATGGGACGAAATCTTCTCGATCTGGGCGAACCTGCCGCTGTTCGCCAGCCCGTCCCTGGAACAGGCGCTGCGGCGGCTCTACCAGTTCCTCGCCTCGACCTATCCGGACGAGCGCGACTGGCGCGACATCGGCTGAACGGGGGTTTGCCCGAGAGGCGAGAGGCTACTCCTCGACCGTGACCTCCAGATCCTCGCCGAACTTGTCGATGTAGAACGCGACGTGGCCGCGGAGCTGTTCACCGCCTTGGATCGGCGCCGGATAGCCCCAGAGCGCGTCATCGACGACCGCGCCGTCGATCGCGAACGACCAGTAGCGGGCATCCCCCTTGTAGGGGCAATGGGTCTTGCGCTCGCTCGCCCGGGCACAGTCCATGCGAACGTCGGCCTCGGGAAAATAGATCACCGGCTCATAGCCGGTTTCCCGAAGAATGACCGCGGCGGCCGTATCGGCGATGATCTCTCCGCGGAACCGAAGGGTCGCCCGCTTCGGCGTCGGCCCGAAGGTGATGCGCTCACTCATCCCGCACCTCGTCGTCTGTCACGTCCTTCGATCATAGGCGCTGATGCAGCCGTGGCGAAGAGGGCTCGCGCGCAAAGCGGCGGCGATGCTAGGTGTGGTCGGGTTTCGACTTTGCCGGGCTGGCCGTAATGATCACCGTTTTCGTCACCTTCCCGCTGCCCGAAGGCACCACGGCGGCCGATGCCGCCGCCATTTTCGAGGGGACCGCGCCGCGCTACAGCGGGCTCGAGGGTCTGGTGCGCAAGTACTACCTCTACCAGGCGCCAGCCGGCGACCGGCCGGCGACCGGCGGCGGCGTCTATCTGTGGCAGACGCGCGAGGCGGCGGAGGCCGCCCATGGCGACACCTGGCGGGCGTTCATCGGCGAGCGCTACGGCACCGAGCCCGAGGTCCGGTTCTTCGACACCGCGGTGATCGTCGACAACGAAGCCGGCCGGATCGATACCGGCCTCTAACCGGCACGGAGTCGGCGCGAAGCTTTCGCGGGAGGGATGGTGCGCCCGGCAGGATTCGAACCTGCGACCCCAGGATTAGGAATCCTGTGCTCTATCCTACTGAGCTACGAGCGCGTCGAGGGTGATTCTACCACGTCCGGGGACCGCTGCCAGCCTTCACCGGTTCCGCCGATGTCGCATTGCGGCAACAGATGAGTCCAATCCGTCACGACATGGCGGCAATGCCGGCGCCACCCTTTGCGAGCGCCCGGGAGAGGCGTACTTTCGAGGGTGTAGTGGGTCCACCAGGATCGGCGAAGACGTGATTGGGGGAAATTCAGTCGTGACCGGGTTCCGGCATTCGATAATGACCAGGCTTGCAGCTGCAGCAGCTCTGCTTGTGGTCGCGATGCCGGGCGCGTCAGCCCTTGAGGCGACGCCGTCCGGATTGGCCGCCGGCAGTGTGCGCTTGTTTCCGGGTAGTGCCGCCCGGACGGTCACCATCGGCGACTACACGCTGAACATCGATCTTCTGGATAACGCCGGCTCGGCGGCGACGGCCGCCCCCCTCGACGGCGTCCCGACCCGGGCCATCGACGGTTTCCTGATAAATCTCGGCCCGGTCAGCCTCGGGCTCGGCACCACCGGCGCGCCGGCCCGCCCTTCGCTCGACCACGGTTTCGAGTCGGAAGGCCGCAGGCTGTTCACGTCGGTGGCTCTCGGCGACGCCCTCGGCGGCTCGCTGGCCCTGACCGGGACGCTTGACCTTGGCCGGGGGGACGACGTGGGCACGGCCCTCGGCTTTCAGGAGGACGCGTCGGACGCGCGGCTCGGCATCCGCTTCTCGACCAGGGCCGGCGACCAGCTCCTGCTTGTCGTGGAACCGTCCTTGACGACCGATGCGGGCTTCGACGCCGATCCGGCGGTAGCAACGACGCAGCTCGGCCTCGGGGCCGGCGCGACTTACGACTTCTCGCCCAACTTCTTCGTGTCGGGTGTGGCGCGCATCGAACAGACGCTGCCCTCGCGCAGCGATGGCCGTGACGGGTCGACCAGCGTGGTCGGCGGGTTCGTGACCGGCTATCGCTTCTAGGGGTTGATCCCGATATTTACGATCCTGTTGACATGAGCCCCAGGCAAGTGTCCGAAGCGGCCAATCCCCGTTAATCTGTTGTTTCTAGTGGGGTTTCCCAGCCCGACGTTTGGTTCGGAACGCGCCCTAACCAATTGAGCCTGAGCGTTTTCCGAACCGCTGGGCCGATTTGGTCCGGCGGTAAACTGCTCTAGCCCGACCTGGCTCCAAGCCTGCCAAAGGGGGCGCCAAGTCGGCGCCCCTTGTCGTTCTGCCCTCCGAAATGCCAAGAACCGGAAGTCCCGGCGGCCTTTCGTCCCGCGCCCGGCCGGGGAACCGAGGACGGACATGACGGCGACCCTGGTTTTCGGAACCCATTCGCAAACACCTGAGGAAACCGATCGGCGGGTGGCCTCGCTCGCCGGTGCCTTGGACGCTGCCGGTGTCGGCGACGGCGATGTCGTCGCCATCATGCTGCGCAACGACCTGCCCTGGATCGACGCGATGCTCGCGGCCCGCCGGATCGGCGCCTTCTTCGCACCGGTCAACTGGCACTACCGCGGTGAAGAGGTCGGCCACATTCTCGCCGATGCCGGCGCCAGGGTCCTGATCGTCCACAGCGATCTTTACACAGATCGACGGCCACGTTCCTGACGGCGTCCTGGTGGTGGCCGTCCCGACCCCGGCCGGGATCATCGCGGCCTATCGCCTCGACGATGGCGCCGGAACGATCCCCGACGGCACCGTCGCCTACCCGGACTTCCTGAATGCGCCGCCCTGGACCGGGCCGGACCGCACGCCACGCGGGATGATGCCCTACACCTCCGGCACCACAGGCCGGCCCAAGGGCATCCGCCGGCAGCCGGCAACGCCGGAAATCGCCGCGCGTGCCGCCACCAGTCTCAAGGCCGGATTCGGTATCGAGGCCGGGGTGCGCACCCTGGTCACCGCCCCCATCTACCACGCCGCCCCGAACCTTCAGGCGCTGAACACGACGCTGCTCGGGGAACTGGTGGTGGTCGACCCGCGTTTCGACGCCGAAAGCCTGCTGCGCGACGTCGAGCGTCATCGCCTGAACCACCTCTATCTCGCCCCGATCATGCTCGTGCGCCTTCTGCGCCTGGAGGAGGAGACGCGGGGCAGATACGACCTTTCCAGCTTGAGGTTCGTGATCTCGACCGGAGCGCCGGTCTCCCGCGACGTCAAGGCCCGCATGATCGACTGGTGGGGACCGATCATCAACGAGGTCTACGCGGGCAGCGAGGCCGGGCTGGTCGCCTTCGCGTCCGCCGCCGAGTGGGTGGAGCGGCCGGGCACGGTGGGGCGCGTCCTGCCCAATGTCTCGGTACGTATCCTCGACGATGACAACCGAGAGGTGCCGGCGGGCGAGGTCGGGACGATCTACATCCACCAGGGCGCCTGGCCGGAATGGACCTACAACAACATGGCCGAGGAACGGGCCAGGATCGAGGTCGATGGCCATGTCACGATGGGCGACATGGGCTATTTCGACGCCGACGGCTACCTCTACATCTCCGACCGCAAGCGCGACATGGTGATCTCCGGCGGCGTCAACATCTACCCGGCGGAGATTGAAATGGTCCTGATCACCATGCCCGGCGTTCAGGATTGCGCGGTCTTCGGCATCCCGGATGACGAGTATGGCGAGGCCCTGGCGGCGGTCGTCCAGCCGCTCGAGGGCCGGACCCTCGACACCGCCGGCGTGCAGGATTTCCTCAAGGAGCGGGTTGCCGGCTACAAGGTCCCGCGCGTGGTGGAGTTCTGTGAGAGCCTGCCGCGTGAAGACAGTGGTAAGATCTTTAAGCGAACACTGCGCGACCCGTACTGGGCGGGGACCGGCCGGCGCATATGACCACACCAACTGGTAGTGTCCGGCCGCGCGAAAAACCGGGAGAGAGACCAGATGGCCACGCTGACCAACACCCTGAAGACGCTCGCCGTCGCCGCCGTCGTCGGCATCGCGACCGTCACACCGGCGACCGTCACACCGGCGACCGCACAGTCGGTCGACAAGATCACGACCAAGGAGGTCTTCGCCGTCCTTGACGAACTCGGCCTGAGCTACACGGTCGAGCGCGATTTCGAGGACATGCCCCGGGTCAACGTGAACACAGCCGCGCTGCCGGCCGAACAGATGTCGATCAGCTTCTACGACTGCGATGCCAACGATCACTGCGAAGACATCATGATCTGGAGCTGGTACACGGGCAAACCGGCAATGGACGCGGTCAACCGGTGGAACGAGGAAAACCGTTTCACCCGCGCCTATATCGACGAGGACCAGGACGCGGTCCTGGAGACCGACATCAACGCCACCGGCGGTATCGGAACCGATGCCATCGGCATCCTGATGCGGACCTACTTCGAAGCGTCGAAGCAGTTCGCCATCCACATCCAGCAGTAAGCGCTTGAGCGCAAAGGACGACTGGCCCGGTCCGGCGAAAGCCGCCACGGCGGCTGCGATCGGACCGGGGCCGACAGGTTTCCGGGCACGTGTCCCTGGCCTCGGTCGTTCGCGTCCAATACGAAGGATGCGGGAGCATTTTCGAGCCCAACGGGATCGGCCCGGCGGTTCGGAAAACGCTCCAACTATTGAACTGACGCGCAAATCGTCGTCGCGGGCTGAATCAATCCGCTCGGGACTTGCGCTAGAGAATAATTAAGGAGCGGGGGGTAAACCCGTATCCGATGGGTGCCAGAGCCACCCGCGTTTGACGTGCTGCCACGGTTGCTGGGACAGGGAAGTAGCGGCGTTCCGGGCGCCACCGCTTCCGACCGACAGTAAGGGGGTCCGGTCTAGTGACACAGGTCGAATTGGAAGCGCCGGCCGAGGAGATTCCGACGCCCCCGAAGCAGCGCCCGCTGCACGTCCTGCCGTTCACCGACATCTACCTCCGCCTCGACGAGAAGTGGCAGGCCCGGTGCCACCCGATGCCGGACAAGGATGTCCGTCCGGGCAACATGCCGGTGCCGGAAATCTTCACGGATTCGCTGGAACGCCTGCGCGCCAAGTTGGTCGGCGACGGGCGCCAGGACTTCTCCACCTTCCACGAGGGCGTGGGCCTGCGCGTTTCCAAGCTGCAGATCGCCAATGGCGAGGACTGGTGCGTTTTGCGCCGGATTTCCGGCCGCGTGCCGAAGCTTGAGGAGCTCAATTTCCCGCCGGCGGTGGTCAATGTCTTCAAGGGCTTCGGCCGGCGTGCCGGGCTCATCGTGATTTCCGGCGCGACCGGCAACGGCAAGACGACGACCGCCGCGGCGATGCTGTCGGACTACCTGACCCGCTACGGCCTCACCGCCTTCACCCTCGAGGATCCGGTCGAGTATCCGCTGCAGGGCGAACATGGCGACCGCGGCTACTGCTTCCAGATCGAGGTGCAGAGCGAGGAGCAGTGGGCCCGCGGCATCCACAATTCCCTGCGCTGGCACGCCCGCTACATCCTGGTCGGTGAAATCCGATCGGGCGAAGCGGCAGCCCAGGTGCTGCGTGCGGCAACCTCCGGCCACCTGGTCATCACCACCGTGCATGCGGGCTCGATCGAGGAGACCATCTCCAACTTCATCCAGATCGCGCGGAAGGAGGTGGGCGACCGGGCGCCGGCCCTCCTGGCCGACGGCCTGATCGCGGTCATCCACCTGGAACTCACGCCCTACGGCCCGAAGCTGCGCATGGTGACGACCGATCCGGAGAGTGCAGCCGATCCAGTCAGGGGCTGCATCCGCGAGGACCAGTTGTCGCGGCTCGAGGACCTGGTCTCCCGCCAGGAACAGGCGATCCGCCGCTCGACCAGCGATCCGCAGACACAGCGCCGCGGGTAGTCCCGGCCAATCGGCCGCTGGACAGGCCCGGACGGCGATGGTGTGCTTCGGGATGTTCCTTTTCCGAAGCTGACGGGCCCACCCCATGGAATTCGACTTCCGGCAATTGAGCCAGAAGGACCGCTACAAGCTGATGGTGTCGACCATCGTGCCGCGGCCGATCGCCCTCGCCACCTCCATCGACGCCGACGGCAAGGTCAACGCGGCCCCGTACAGCTTCTTCAACGGCATGGCGTCCGACCCGCCGATCCTGGTGATCGGGATCGAGCTCGATTTCGATCACGAGCTCAAGCACACCGGCCACAACATCCGCCGCACCGGGGAATTCGTGGTGAACTTGGTCAACGAGGACCTGGCCCAGCAGATGGTCGACTGCGCGATCGACTTCCCGCGCGGGGTCGACGAGGTGCAGGCGACCGGCCTCACCGCCCTGCCCTCGGTCGTGGTCGCCCCCCCGCGCATCGCAGAATCACCGGTCAGCTTCGAATGCCGCAAGACCGTATCGGTCGAGGTCGGCGCCGGCCGCATGATCGTCGTCGGCGAAATCCAGTACATGCACATCCGCGACGATCTGATCGCCAACGAAGAAAAGCTCTACATCGCGACCGAGAAGGCCGGGTTCATCGGCCGCATGCACGGCACCGGCTGGTATGCCCGCACAACCGACCTGTTCGAGGTGCGTCGCCAGAGCTTCGGCCAGTGGCAGGAACGCAATCCAGACGCCGCCGCTGCGCTTGGCACCGAACCGGAGGCGGCGGACTGAGCCATGCGCGCGATCGGCGCTCTTGGCCTGTGGCTTCTTGCGGTTGCAGCTCCGGCCGCCGGGCAGGACGCCCCGCTGACCGCCGACCAGCGCCGGTTCTTCGATGGCTCGCGCCTGTTCAACCAGGATTTCGCGGCCGATGACGGGCTGGGGCCGGGGGCGACCCTGCCGAGTTGCCTGACCTGCCACCAGTTCGGCGGGCGCCCCCGCTACGAGGGCGAGGCGGTACCGTCGACGCTGACGCTGATCACCGCCGCCCCCGCGCGTGGCGGCCGCTCGCCCTTCGACCCGCCGGCCGGTCGCCTCGGCCTGCCCGGCAGCGGCAGCTGGGGACGCCTGATCGCGACCTACGAGGAGGTTGAGGGGACCTTCGCCGACGGCACGCCCTACAGCCTGCGCCGCCCCACCTATCTCGCATCACGGGTCGGGCCGTTCGTCGTGTCGGGGAGGATCGCCCCGCCGGTGCTGGGAGCCGGCCTTCTGGAACGGGCGGCACCCGCGGCGGTCGAGGCCCTGGCGGATCCCGACGATGCCGACGGTGACGGCCTGTCCGGGCGCATTCGCTGGGTCGAGGACACGGCGGGAACGCGCCGCCAGGGCCGCTTCGGCTGGAAGGCTGAACGCGCCACGGTGGCGCATCAGGTGGCTGACGCCCTGTGGAACGACATGGGGCTGACCAGCGGCGACCTTGGCGACGACGATCCGGTGCCTGATCCGGAGATTTCGCCGGCGGCGCTTGGCGCCTTGAGCGCCTATGTCGCGACCCGGCGGATGACCCTCTCCGACCGCCCGCTGACAGCTGTCGAGGAGGCCGGGCGCGCGCTGTTCGACCAGGCGGGCTGTGCGGCCTGCCATGTGCCCCGCGTGGCGCTCGACGACGGTGGCGAGATCGCCGCCTACACCGACCTCCTCCTCCATGACATGGGCGAGGGCCTGGCGGATGCAGCCGGCGAGTTTGCCGCGGAATGGCGGACCGCCCCCTTGTGGGGCATCGGGCTCTGGCTGGATGCGGAAGGGCGCGGTGCCCTGCTGCACGATGGCCGGGCCCGCACCCTCGCCGAGGCGATCCTGTGGCACGACGGCGAGGCGGAGAGCGCACGGGAGGCGTTCCGGATGCTGCCGGAAGGCGACCGCGACGCCCTCCTCGCCTTTCTGAAGGCGCTTTGAAGCCGCGGCCTCAGGCGCCGGGGTGGGCGATACAGACCTTGCCGAAATGCTTGCCGGCCGACATGTGCTCGATCGCGTCCCGGTAGGCCTCGAACGGGAAGACGCTGTCGACCACCGGCTCGATTTTGTTCTGCGCGATCGCCCGCATCATGTGGATGAAGTCCTCCCGGCTGCCGACGGTCACGCCCTGGAGCCGCACATCGTACATGACCACGAACGGCACGGTGAGCTGGGCCTTCGCCCCGCCCAGGACGCCGATCATGCCGAGCATGCCGCCGGGCCGGACCGCGCGCAGCGACTGTTCCAGCGTGTCGCCACCGCCCAGTTCGACCACGACATCGGCCCCGCGGCCCAGGAGATTGCGCACCTCCTTGCCCCATTTCGGTTCGGACTTGTAGTTGATGACATGGTCCGCCCCGAGCGCCTTCGCCTTCTCCAGCTTCTCGTCGGAGGAGGAGGTGATGACGACCTCCGCCCCGTTTGCCTTGGCGAACTGGAGCGCGAACAGGGCGACACCGCCGGTGCCCTGGACCACGACCGTGTCACCGGCCTTGACCTGGGCGTATTTCACGACGCAGCTCCAGGCGGTGAGTGCCGCACAGGGCAGGCTCGCCCCGCCCGGGAAGCTGAGGTGGTCGGCCATCTTCACGAGCCACTGCTCGGGCACGACCATCTTCTCCTGCAAGGTGCCGTCGATCGGCCCGCCGAGGGCCGTGCCCTGGTTGGTCTCGCTGCGGGGGCCGGCGGCCC
>CAYNIS010000023.1:0-2202 GCA_964397055.1 uncultured Rhodospirillaceae bacterium
GATGCTGGCGCCGGTCGACGCGCGGGCACAGGACGCCACCGCCAGCACGGCGGCCGAGGTCGCCCCGCAGCCGAGCGGAGGCCCCGCCCGGCGGGGCCGGGCCGACCGGCGCGAGGACGTTCGCGACCGACGGGAGGATGTGCGCGACCGACGGGAAGATCGGCGCGATGCGCGCTTCGACGGCGGCCGGCGCGACCGGCTGGAGGATGTCCGCGACCGGCGGGAAGACCGGCGGGAGGCGCGACGGGAAGGCGGTCGGCGCGGTGAACGGCGCGCAACGCGTCAGGGCAGCCGCGAGGGCCGCCAGGGCCTGCGCCAGGACAACCGCGGCCAGCGACGGGCGGCCCGTAGCGAGCACGGCAGCAGCCGACGCGCCGCCGCCGGCGGCGGCAGGCGCCAGCGTTCAAGCGGCGGCGGCCGGCAACGCGCAAGCGCGGGCGGCGGGCGCAGGCGGCGCTAGTGTCCTGGTTGCGAAGTTCGCTGCCAGGGCGTGACCCGCGCGCTTGCGAGCTTCGGAATCGAGAAGGACACTAGATGCAATAGGTTGCACATTTTCCGAACCGCCCCACCGGTTCGGCCTGGCTGGAAAACGCGCTGAGAGCCCCGATCAAGTCAGAAGCGATCAGGTTTGAACCAGTCAGGTTTGAACCAGTCAGGTCTGAACCAGTTTGGCCTGACGAAGCGGCCGGGTATCGCCTTCGCGTGATCCCGGTCGTTTCACGTCACCGGATGGTCGGCGCCCCCGGGGGCACGCGCCCGGCCTGAAAGGCGTCCCGGTGGACCTGGTCGTCGAGCGACATCATGAACTTCTGCCAGCGCCCGTCACGGCCGAGGACCGCCGCCTCGCAACTGCCGGAGGCCTCGTCCGGGAACTCCCAGGTGATCAGCATGTCCTGGCGGTTGGAGAAACCCTCCTCCTCCGCATGGATGATGCCGTCGCGCGCGGCCTCCCGCAGGCCGGCCAGCAGGCGGTGCGGCACCAGTCGGTAGGGTTCGGTGAAGAACGCCGCGAAACAGCGGCAGCAATAGATGTATTGGCACTTGTCGAGGAACGATCTGACCCAGCGCGCCGCCGATACCGGTCGCGCCGACGCCGCCTCCGCGATGAACCACTCGATCTCGCTGGCCGCCACCAGGTCGCTCTGCCGCTCGCTCTTGGTCAGCTGGCAGATCGGCCGCTCCGGGTCGGGGGCGATCACCAGGCTTTCCCAATCGTGATCGGTTTCCTCTGCCCCCTCGATCGTCAGCGCCCGCATCGTCGGTTCGGATCCGAGTTCGAGCTTGAGCGCACCGGGGGTCAAGGGTGCCTCTCGGCGGGTGAACAGGCGCACATGGTAGGTCAACTAACCGGGCCTCCGGGGCGCGAGGGCTCTCATTCCGTGCCGGGGAAGCTAGACCAGATCGTGCACGCTATCAAAGCGGGCTCGGGGTCGATCGTGCCGGGGTTGATCGTGCCGGGCTCAGTCGACCCCGAGGGTGGCCGGAAGGTCCCGGGTCCAGGGGGCGCGGGCGCGTTTCCAGCCCGGACCGGCCTCGCTGCCGCTGGTGCCGTCGGCAATGGTGTAGACCTCCGTGAAACCGGCCTCGGTCAGGAGATTGGCAGCTGCCGCCGAGCGGGCGCCGGACCGGCAGATCAGCACCACCGGCTGATCGCGATCAAGGCCGAGACCGCCGAGAAGGGCCATGACGTCCTGGTCGAAATCCGCGTTGCGTTCGCCCGTGCCGAAGGAAACGATATAGGGGATGTGGGCATCGGCGGGCGCTGGCGTGCCCTCGCCCGCGAGCTCTTCAGCCGTGCGCACGTCGATCAGGACGATGTCGGGATCGGCGGCGACGGCGGCGGCGGCCTCCTTCGCGGTCAGGTAGCCGGCGGACCGGGTCCGGCGCGACGGGCTGAGGGTGCGCGGGTCGACCGTCGTCGCAAGTGACGGGTCGGACGACGCCATCTGAAGCGGCGGCTCGCCGGCGATCGCCGCCGGCGCAACGGCGGCGGCCAACCACGCCATCGCGGCGACGATCGGAAGGCCGAGGCCAAACCGAGCCCCGTGACGATGTCCTGCGCGTAAGACCATGCCCTGCCCCCTTGCCTTCATGAGCAACGACCCCCTCGCGCCGGTCAGTCCTGGTGCCCGATCGGCGGCATGTCCCGTGTCCACGGCAACCCCTGGGGCTGCCAACCGGGCCCGGCCTCGCTGCCGATGG
>CAYNIS010000023.1:2212-16111 GCA_964397055.1 uncultured Rhodospirillaceae bacterium
GTGCCGTCGACGACCGAATAGGCGGCGGTGAAGCCGGCCTCCGCCAGCATGTTCGCCGCCGTCGCCGATCGCGCCCCGGTGCGGCAGATCAGGAGCACCGGCGTATCGAGCGCGCCGCCGAGACCGCCGACAACCTCCGCGATGTCGACCAGGAAGTCATGGTTGGCGACCGCCCCGTCTGGCCCGCGTTCCGTGAACAGCGGGATATGCGCATCGGTCGGTGCCGCCAGCCCGACTTCCTGCAGGTCCTTGATCGTGCGCACGTCGATCAGGATCACCTCCGGATCGGCGGCGATCGCCGCCCCGGCTTCCGCCGCCGTCACGTACAGCCCGCTCTCGACGATGTTCCGCGGCGATATCCGGCTGGGGTCGACATCCGCGCCGAAATGGCCGGTATCGACCGCGCCGGCACTCCCGACGGGAGTTGAAAGCGCGGCAACGGCGAAGACGACAGTGCCGAGCAGTCGGGCAAGGCTCATCCGCAACATTCCTCCATAAGTCCCCGGACAGACACTCAGGTTTCGCGTTGGATCGCCGAAGGTTTCGCGCCGGCGATAAGAAAGGCGACCATGTGGCGCAATAGCCGGCGACCGACGCGCCCGACTTTCGAGGTCATTGACCGCAAGCCCGTGCCTTCGCGATCCTTTGCGCACAAAAACGACAAAGCGGAGGACGCCCCCATGGATCTGACCGTCAGCGACCGGCACCAGGCCTTCAAGGCCGAGGTCGAGGCGTTCATCGCCGACCACGGCCATCTCTCGCCCCCCGCGGGCGGCGGCCGCCGGCGCCCGGGTCAGAAGGAGATCGACTGGCAGAAGCGCCTGATCGAGGCCGGCTATGCCGCGCGCACCGTGCCGACCCGCTACGGCGGCTACGGGGCCGAGCCCGACATCCTGGAACAGGCGATCATCGTCGACGCCTTCGGCCGCGCGCGCCTGTCCACGGGCCTCGCCAACCAGGGCACCAACATGCTGGTCCCGACCCTCCTGGAGGTCGGCACCCAGGCCCAGTGCGAGGCATACATCCGGCCCACCATCATGGGCGAGATCTTCTGGTGCCAGGGCTATTCGGAACCCGGGGCCGGTTCCGACCTCGCCGCCGCCAAGACGAAGGCGGAACTGGTCGGCGACGAGTTCGTCGTCAACGGGCAGAAGATCTGGACCTCCTCCGCCCATTTCGCGGACATGATCTTCCTGCTCTGCCGGACCGAGCCGGACGCCCCCAAGCACGCCGGCCTCTCCTACCTGCTGCTCTCGATGTCGAGCCCGGGGATCGAGGTCCGCCCCTTGAAGACCATGAACGAGCAGTCGTCGTTCAACGAGGTGTTCTTCACCGATGTCCGGGTGCCGGCCGACCAGATCGTCATGGGCCGCGGCAGGGGCTGGGAGGTTGCCAACATCACGCTCAAGCACGAGCGCCAGATGCTGGGCGACCCCAACAAGCTGGTCCACCGCGTGGCCGGCATCAAACAGCTGATGACCGAGACGGTCGTGGACGGCGCCCACGTCATCGACATCCCGGAATTCCGCGAGCGGCTGTTGCGCCTCCAGGCGGAGGTCCACGCCAGCCGTTTCCACAACATGCGCCTGTTGACCGAGCGTCTGCAGGGCCGCGACCCGGGGCTCGCCCAACTCGTCGTCAAGCTGTCCGGCACCACCCTCGCCCACAAGCTTTCGGCCCTGGCGATCGACGTCCTGGGGGCCGCCGGCCTCGCCTACGACCCGGAGAGCGAGGATGGGGAAAACGATCCGGCGACCAACTGGTACATCGACTATATGTACGACATCGGCCTGATCATCGGCGGCGGGTCCTCCCAGATTCAGAAGAACATCATCGGCGAACGGGGCCTCGGCCTGCCGCGCGAGCCGAAGCCGGCGCAGCCGTCTCAAGCGGCGGCGGGGGGCTGAGGCGATGGAATTCGGACTGAGCGAAGACCAGCGGCTGTTCGACGACGCCTTGCGCGCGTTCCTTGCCGACCACGTCACCATGGACGAACGACGGCGCATCGCCGACGCGCGCACCGGCTTCGACGCCGCATTGTGGCAGGGGGCGGTCGATCTCGGCCTCGCCGGCCTTCTGGTGCCGGAAGCGCAGGGCGGGGCCGGCCTCGGCCTGTTCGATGCCGTGGTCGCGGCCGAAGCGATCGGCGATGCCGCCGCACCCCTGCCCTTCGCCGGGGCGATGGTCATGGCGCCTCTCGCCCTGCGGTTGCACGCCAGCCCGGCGCAGCAGGCCGAACACCTGGCGAAGATTGCGACCGGGGCGATGCGCACGGGCGTCGGTGCCACCTTCCCGGTCGGCCAGACCGGTCCGTCGAGCCTCGCCCTCGACGGGGACCGGCTGACCGGAGAGGTCGGCGGCGTGATCGACGCCGGCGGGGCCACCCACCATCTCCTGCTGCTCGACGACGGCCGGGCGGTGCTCGCGGATGCGACCGCGGCGGGGGTCGAGGCAACGCTCAAGTCCTCTGTCGACCGGTCGCGTCCCCTGGCAGATGTCCGCTATGACGAGGTGACGGTGGATGTGCTCGCAGCCTCCAACAATGCGGCGGCCGCAACCCGTCGCGTGCTCGACGCCGGCCGCGAGATCCTTGCCGCCGACAGCCTGGGGGCATGCCAGGAGATGATCGACCAAGCCGTCGCCTATGCCAACCAGCGCACCCAGTTCAACCGGGTGATCGGCAGCTTCCAGGCGGTCAAGCACATGTGTGCGGAGATGGCGACCCAGCTGGAGCCGGCGCGCTCCCTGGTCTGGTATGCCGGCCACGCCCAGGATGCCGCACCCGACGACGCGGCGGAGATGGCGGCCCACGCCAAGGCCCATATGGGGGAGATCGGGCGGGAGATCTCGAAGACCGCGACGGAGGTCCATGGCGGCATGGGCTTCACCGACCTGATGGGCCTGCATTTCTGGTTCAAGCGGATGCTGTACAACCGCCAGGTCCTGGGCTCGCCGGAGGCCTGCCGCCGCGACGCCGCCCGCGCCCAGGGCCTGGCGAGCTGATCCTCCTTCACGGAGCCTTCGCGGGGGGCACGACACCATGCCCCTTGCACAAGCCAAACGCAGCGCATTGAGACGTAACACGAATCGCCGTACACTGGGTGATACAGCGTGGCTGAGTTCGAATGGGACGCGGGTAAGAACCGAGCTAACATCACGAAGCACGGCGTCAGCTTTGAATTGGCCATGCGCATCTTCGAAGGCTTCACCGTAGATGCGCCCGATGACCGCTTTACCTACGGCGAGGAGAGGACGATCAGCATCGGAATGGTTGGCGGGATCGCGATCCTCACGGTCGCTCATACTGACAGGAACGGTGCGACACGCCTC
Source organism: uncultured Rhodospirillaceae bacterium (assembly GCA_964397055.1). Taxonomy (GTDB): domain Bacteria; phylum Pseudomonadota; class Alphaproteobacteria; order CAYNIS01; family CAYNIS01; genus CAYNIS01. Next base: position 5,543 of record CAYNIS010000023.1, read on the forward strand.
ATCTCCGCGCGGCAGGCCAACAAGCAGGAGCGCAAGCGCTATGAACAAGCCGTACGACAGGCCCTTGACACTTGAAGAATTGGCGGTTCGTCCAGACGCGGAGATCGACTACAGCGACGTTCCGGAACTGGACGAAGACTTCTGGCAGAAGGCCAGGGTGACCCTGCCAAAAGCGAAACCGAATGTGAGCCTGCGTGTACCGGAAGAGGTGATCGCGTATTTCAAGGCCCAGAGCCCGAAGGGATACACCGGCCGCATGGCGGCGGTCCTCGCCGCCTATGTTCGCGCCCATCAGGGGAAATAGGCTGACAGCGACGGAGGCCCCTGGCGAAATGGGCTTCACCGACCTGATGGGCCTGCATTTCTGGTTCAAGCGGATGCTGTACAACCGCCAGGTCCTGGGCTCGCCGGAGGCCTGCCGACGCGACGCCGCCCGCGCCCAGGGCCTGGCGAGCTGATTCTCCTTCACGGAGCCCTCGCGGGGGGCGCGAAACCATGCCCCTTGCACCTAAGGAAGCAAGGACTCAGTGCTTCCCCGCATCCGCCTAACCGAAGACGTCAAGGCCGATGACCGGCAGCTCGCGGCGAACGGCGGAGGTGCGGTGGCGCACCGTCGCTCTCAGCCCGTCGGTGAGATCGACATTGTCACCCTCCTTGAACTCGGCGGCGGTCAGCAGGAGATAGCGGACGATGCCGCTGGCAAGCTGCTCCAGCTGCCCGGGCGGCATGCGCATCGGTGCGATTTCGATCTCCTTGCCGATGAACGGGGTGAGGCCGTCGGTGAGCGCGCCGCCAGTTGAAGAGACAGCATATCCAACGCGCCGTTGGCGAACGGTAAAGGGATCGACAGAGGACCGCTGGCCGCAGCGCTTTCGCGCTTCGTTCCCGCCGCCCTGGCGTAAAGCCCGAGCGGACTGAACCAGTCCGCGACGACGATTTGCGCGTCAGTTCAATAGTTTGAGCATCTTCCAGCCGGACGGAATCGGCCCGGAAATCGTTGCCGCGGCCTGGTTCGGTCGGCTCGCCGGACGTGGGGTGGCCACCCCCTTTGCCCGGCGGTCAGAACGGCGGGCCGTTGGCCGCACGGTGCGCCTTGGCGGCGGCCGCCCGCCAGCCGACCTCCCCGATCAGGGCGTCGACGGCACCAGTCAGCCAGTCGGTCCGATCCTCACCCTCTGCCGTGACCGCCTTCGACACCTCCGGCACGCCGAGGATGGTGGACGCGGTCGGCATGCCGATCTCCGGCAGGATCACGCGCAACTGCATCGCCGCCCGGACGCCGCCGAAACGTCCCGCCGAATAGCCCACGATCGCCGACGGCTTGTGGAACCACTCCTCCAAATAGGTGTCGAGCAGGTTCTTGAGGGCGGGCGGGACCGCGTGGTTGTACTCCGCCGACACCACGATCACGCCGTCGGCCGCCTCGATCAATCCCGCCAGCCGGCGCATCGCCTCGGGCGCCTCGCCGGGTCCGTACTCCTTGTACATCCGATCCAGCATCGGCAACGGGTGGTCCAGGGGGTCGACCAGCGTTGCCTCGTGGCCGAGACCGGTCGCCCGTGTGCGGATCAGCCGGGCGAGCCCGATGCCTTGGCGCTCGCTGCGCACGGAGCCGTAGAGGACGAGGAGGCTGGGGGCATCTGTCATGATCGCATTCCCGAGTGGCGACGGAGGAGGAAGATTGCTGAAGCAACGACAATGCGGCCCGTCCGGTTCGCCGGTTTGCCACGCCTCGCGCAGCCTCGTCGCGAGCCCCGTCGCTGGACCTCGCGTCAGGAAACGGACGATAAGGTCGGGCCGCGCACCAGAGCCGCCGCAGACTCAACTTGGCGGACTTGCTCCGCTTGCCGACCCGATACGGTCAGAAAGCCACCCGTGATCCGAGAGCTGACCCCCGAGGCGGCCTATATGGGCCTCCTGGCCGCCTTCGTCGGCTATGCCGCGTCCTTCGCCGTGGTGCTGTCCGGGCTCGCCAATGTCGGGGCGACGGAGGCGGAAGCCGCGACCGGCCTGTTCTTCGCGACCCTTGGCATGGCGGTCGGCAGCCTGTGGTTGCCGGCGGTGACGCGCATCCCGGCGGCAGTCGCCTGGTCGACCCCCGGGGCGGCGTTCCTGGCGTCGACCCCGGCCCTTCCCGGCGGCTTCGGGGAGGCGGCGGGGGCGCTGATCGCCTGTGCCGGGCTCCTTGTCCTGACCGGGCTCGTGCCGGCACTGGCGCGGGCGGTGGCGGCGATCCCGAAACCCGTCGCCAACGCGCTTCTGGCCGGCATCCTGTTGAAGCTCTGCCTCGCCCCCGCGGGCGCCCTCGGCATCAGCCCGACCCTGGCGCTGCCCCTCATCGCCGCGTGGGTCGTCGGCCTCACCCTTCATCGGCTGGCGGCGATGCCGCTCGCGGTGCTCGCCTTCCTCGTCGTCCTGGCGGTCGCGGTCGACCTGCCGGCGGCCCCCTCCGTCGGCGGCTTCGACCTGCTGCCGCCGCTCAGCCCCGTCGTACCGGTGTTCAGCCTGAGCGGCTTCGTCTCCGTCGCCCTGCCCCTCTATTTCGTCACCATGGCGGGGCAGAACATCCCGGGCTTCGCGGTCCTGGAGCTCAACGGATACACGGTCGACCGGGCACCGCTGTTGCGGAACACCGGCCTCGTCAGCCTGGCGTTGGCAGCCTTCGGGTCGATCCCGGTCAACATGTCCGCGATCACCGCCGCGATGATGTCCGGGCAGGATGCCGGCCGGAACCCGAAACGCCGGTACTGGGCGGCGATGGTTTCCGGCATGGCCTATGCCGGTCTGGCGCTGCTCGCCGGGCCGGTCGCGATCCTCGCCAGCCTCGCGCCCACCGAACTGATCGCCGCGGTCGCCGGGCTGGCGCTGATCCCCGCACTGGTCGGTTCGCTTTCCGGTGCATTCAGCGAGCCCGGCCAGATCGAGGCGCCGGCGATGACCTTCCTGATGGCGGCGAGCGGGATGACGCTCCTGGGCATCAGCGGCGCATTCTGGGGGCTGATCGCCGGGGTGGCGATCTGGGGGCTGAAGGGGCTGCGGTCAAGACGGGCCTGATTGCGCTCGCGCCCCTACCCCTTTTCGGTCAGGCGCTTCTTGACGTCGGCGAACCAGCCGCCGGCGGCCAGCAACTGGTTGAGGTGCTTGCCCATGTCGAGCGCGTTGTCGAGCGGCATCGCCTCGGCCGCGCGGAAGGTCTCCCGGGTGAGCGAGACCGCATCGGGCGCGAGCTCCAGGATGCGGCCGACGAAGGCGCGTTCGACCTCCGCCAGATCGTCCGGCCCGTCGGCCAGGCGGTTGATCAGGCCGGCGCGGAACAGCGTCTCCGCCTCGATCATCTCCCCGAACAGAGCGTACTCCAGGCCGAGGCGCGGGCCGATCAGGCGCGCCAGGATCGGCGTGCAGACCGCGGCCGGAAAGCCGTTGCGCATTTCGAGCGCGCCGAACTTCGCCGCCCGGTCGGCGAGGACGAAGTCGCAGCCCATGGCGAGGGTGAAGCCGCCGGCGACAGCATAGCCGCGCACCACGGCGACCGAGGGTACCGCGCTGCGCAGAAGGGACTTGAACAGGCGCACCCAGGTCTCGTCCTGGGCGAGGATGTCGGCCCGCCCCTCGGTCACCACGTCCTTCAGGTCCCGGCCGGAACTGAACGTGTCGGCGGCCCCCTTGATCACGATCACCCGTGCGGAAGGGTCACCGGTCGCGGCCTCGACCGCGTCGGCCAGTTGGCGGGTGGTTTCCGGATCGAAGGCATTGCGCCGCTGGGGCCGGTCGATCAGGACGGTCGCAATCCCGTCCGCCATCTCGGTGCGGATCATTCCCGGTTTCCTCCCAATTCGTGTCTGTGGACTTTACAGCTTTTCGCCGGGCAGCCGGCCGATCGGGCTCTTCCAGCCCGGCATCGCGGCGATGTAATCCTGGACCTTCTCGTCGCCGTAGCCCTTGGCAATCTGCGGATTGCCGCTCGACAGCAGGACCGGTTCCGTCGTTTCGCTCATGGCACTGGCCCTCCGTTCTAATCCCCCCAAGGCTGCGGGATCGAGGATAGCATGACCCCGACGGGCGGGATCGAGATCACGGTCACCCGGCCGGCGCCGGCCCTCCAGCCCTATGTCACAGGCTATTGGCTGGTCGCGGATCCGTCGGGGGCCTACGTCGGACGGCCTCCTGGCCGCGATCAGCATCCATGGCCTGTTGAAGGCACCCGCCGTTGCGGATCCCCCGCCGTGCGTGGGAGGCGGTCCTGCGCCATGTCACGGAAGCCCTGGCTGCATAGAAGACCGGCGCTGCTGAGCGGAAGACCCAGCCCGCCGGTTAGGGCTTTCCAAACCGGTGGGCCGGCACAATCGCCCGCTGTTGGTGGCCGATGGCGTGGGGGGCGCGGACGATGGCGGAAGAACGGGCATTGATCACCCGGGTGCGGGACTTCCTGAGCCGCATTCCCCTGCCGGTCCGGATCGGCGGCACCGGCCTGTTCGCGGCCGCCCCGCTCGAAGCGGCCACCACCCCGGCCAACATCACCGAGGGCAGCCTGGGGGCGCCGACCGAAATCGTCATCGACGGCGTCAAGGAGGGCCTGATCCAGGCCGAGGGCGAACATGCCCTCGCCGAGACCACAGCGGTCTTGGATCTTCAGCAGTTGAGCGTCGCCGACGGGGTCGAGGACGCGGTGCAGACCGAGGCCCCGCGCAATTATGAGGACGCCATGCGCCTGGTCCACCGCCATGCGCCGGGCCTGATCAACCCCAACAGCCTGACGGCCCGGGACGGCACCCTCGTGATCCGCGCCCAACTGGTCGAAGCCGACCGGTCATCCACCCCGCTCGGCCTCTATGACCTCACCAACCCGGGTATCGACGCGGCAGAGGCGAAGCGCGTCGGCGGTGACCACGACGGGGCGGAGACGGCCGCGCGCAACGCCATGGCCGACCTCCTGACCTCGCTCGAGGGCAAGGAGAACCGGACCTACAAGGATCACAACGGCCATCCGACCATCGGCAAGGGCTTTAACCTCGACGCGCAAGGGGCCGCCCAGATCTGGGCCGACGCCTTCAACGACGCGGCCTACAAGAAGGCGATGGGCTCGAACTGGCGCATGCCGGATTTCGACAAGGCCAAGACCAACGGCTACATCACCAACAATGAGGTGCGCCAGCTGACCAGCCATGTCCTGAAGGAGAAGGCCGGGCGGATGGAATACATCCTGAAGACCCGGTACGACATCGACGCGGACCAGCTGCCGGCCGGTGCGCGCGTGGGCCTGTGGATGATGCACTATCACCGCGAGGACTATATCTTCGAGGGCAACAAGGCGAGCGGGCTGAGGGCGGAGATCAAGACCGCCCTCCAGATCCTGAGCCACCCCGACGACTACACGCCGGGGGCCTATGACAGTGCGCGCCGCGACCTCGGCGACGTCTATGTCGACCAGATCGCGAGCCGCGGCGATGCCGGCCCGCTTCTGCCGCGCGCGCTGTTTGTCAAGGCGCTGATCGCCGGGGATGCCGATGTCAGCCTGAACGCCGACCAGGTCGAGGCGGCGATCCAGTCGACCTACGCCAAGGACGCCGGCGATGCCCGGGCGGTCGTCATACTGGGCGAAAGCCCGATCGACGCCAGCGGTTCCGGCCTCGACCTCTGTGACCTCAAGCAGGGTTCGCCGATCGACATCTATCATTCGATGTCGAAGGACGGCATGACCAAGCTCTACGCCCGCGATGTCGGCGGCGGCGAAGTCAAGATCGACGGCTACCGGATGGCCGAGGGCAAGGTCCTCGGCGGGGCGACCGTCGAAACCGGCGGCACCGACCTCTCTTCCACGTCCGGCGAGGTGACGGTGGCGGCGGACAATGTCCGGACGGTCACGCCGACGACGACCCTGACGACGACGACCAGACCTTCGACGGCACTCCCCGGCACGGCGGACGCCTATGTCCAGGCCCTCCTGACCCAGATCGACGGCACCGTCGGCGAGGGCACGAAGACCGATCGAGACATGTGGCTGCGCGCGGATTCGACCAGCCATTTCACCCGCAACGGGGCGGCCGCGCCAACCGGCTCCAACTATTGTGCGGCCTATGTCAGCTATCAGTTGCGCGACGCGGTGCCGGGCCTGGTCGGCGACGACGCCGGGTCACCGCTGCAATATACGGTCGGGGCGAAGGACGTCCGCAACCAGCTGAAGGGCACCGGCTTTTATAACGAGGACGCGCCAGGCAAGGGCACCTATACGGTCAAGGCCGGCGACCTCGTCATCTTCGACCGCGGATCGAGCTGGACCGGCCATATCGGCATCGTGACCCAGGTCGAAAGCCGGGTGATCGGCGGCAAGACGGTGCCGGATGCGATCATCCATACGGTCGAGGCCAACCGCACATCGACAGTGAAGCGCTTCAAGCTCGGCCGCTTCGACCCGTCCAGCAAGATCATCGGCTTCGTCGACACCAAGGGCCTGATCGAACAGGCCATGACCGACGGCAAGGTGGCGCAGTTGGACACCAGCGGCGAGGCGATGAACATCGCCGGGGTCGAAGCCCATGGCAACGGCGTTGCCGCCGGGCATGGCGGGCGCAAGCACAGCCTGACCCGGCCGGCCGCCGGATGAACCTGCCGGCCTGTTCGCCCTGGCCTTGGTCTGCTGGAGCATTCGCCAGCCGGACGGAATCGGCCCGGGGGTTCGGAAAATGCTCAGATTCACTTGGTTGGCGCGAGCGCAGCGACGGATGGCCAGGGAGGGCGACCGGCATGAAGGTGACGATCCTCGACGATTATTTCGACACGCTGCGCCATCTGCCCTGTTTCCGGAAGCTCGCCGGCCATGAGGTCACCGTCTGGACCGACCACCTCCAGGAAACCGAAGCACTCGCCGACCGCCTCATCGAGACGGAGGCGCTGGTCCTGTTCCGGGAAAGGACCGCGATCCGCACCGCCTTGCTGGAGCAGCTCCCTAACCTGAGGCTGATCAGCCAGCGCAGCGTCTACCCGCATATCGATATCGAGACCTGCACGCGCCTGGGCATCGTCGTGTCGTCATTTCAGCACCCGGGCACGCCGTCCTATGCCGCAGCGGAACTCACCTGGGCCCTGGTCCTCGCCGCTGCCCGGCGCCTTCCACAGCAGGTCGAAAGCCTCAAGGCCGGGCGCTGGATGATGGGGGTCGGTACCACCCTGCGCGGCAAGACCCTCGGCCTCTATGGCTATGGGCGCATCGCCGGTGCCGTCGCTGAGTACGCGCATGCGTTCGGCATGCGGATCATGGTCTGGGCACGGGACGCGTCGCGCGACCGCGCGCAGGGCGACGGCCTGATCGTGCCGCCGGACCGCGACACCTTCTTCCGGGAGGCGGACGTGCTGTCGCTCCAGATGCGCCTGGTGCCGGCGACCCGGCACATCGTGACGGCAAAGGACCTAGACCTGATGAAGCGGACGGCGATCCTGGTCAACACCAGCCGCGCCCCGCTGATCGAGCCCGGGGCTCTGGTCGCCGCCTTGAAGGCCGGCCGGCCCGGCTTCGCCGCCGTCGACGTGTATGAGGAAGAGCCGGTTCTGGAGACGACCCATCCTCTCCTGACACTGCCCAATGTGATCGCGACGCCGCATATCGGCTACGTCACGGAAGAGGAGTTCGACCTTCAGTTCTCGGACATTTTCGACCAGGTGAACGCCTATGCAGCGGGAGACCCGACCAATGTCGTCAATCCCGACGTCCTCGCCCACGCCCGTGGCGCCAGGTAAAAGCCGACACGGCTCTTGCGCCCATCGTCACGTCGTTGGCTTCCCCCGACTGCCGGGCCGACGCCGTGCCCAGGGCGAGGGCCTGCGCGGAGGGAGCGCGAAGAGGCTTCGGCGGCGCCGCATTACTGAGATGTGCCTCCGACGCCACCGCTTGCGCGCAGGAACGCGAACCGGCTTCCTCGGGTATCGGTTAGGGCGAGCCAACGCCCAGAATACCACCAGCGCGACGAACCCGACGAGAACCAGAGCCGCAGCCCCTTGCACGCTCGTCTCATTGAGCCTGTATACACGATAGAAGAAGCGTTGATCCCCTGAGCCAACGGCAATGAGAGCCGCAAGCGCTAACCAATAGGCGATCCCCCCGCTGATGTATGCCGCAAGGCTCGTGCGATTGATCACCCGCATGAGCGCGTGAAGGGGGACGACAAACATCGCAACGGTCAACTGCCCAACCGCGATTGCCAGGAAGCCGACAGCCGCAGGATCGCGAAGCCACCCGGTCAGCGTGCCCAAGATCAGAATGACAAGGCCGAACGGCCAGGGTGCCAGCACAGAGCTCAGCAACGTCCAAATCAACGTCTGACCGCCAGGAGGAGGAGGCTTCTGAGCCGCATCCGGCGGGCATACGGTCATCGAACAGGGCTAGAACAGGTCGACCCTGGCGCGCCGAACGTGCCAGCCATGGTCGTCCAGGTTGCGGCAGGTGACCCCGGTGCGGGCACTCTCGCAGCGGACGCCGTCGCGCTCCCAAACCTCGCCATAGGGCAGGACCGCCATGCCGGGGTCGAGCCAGGTATCCCCGCGGCAATCGGCCAGAAGCCCCGGCGGGCCGACCGGGTTCATGATCAACTGGCGGAACTCGTCCAGCATGCAGTCATCGTCGCGCGCCGGCATCGGCCAGTCCGACTCGATGATCTCGCAAATGAACTCGTCCGGGATCGGAAAGCCGCAGCGGATGTTGCGCGACGGCGAGTAGAACCCGGGCGACGAGTCCTGGGCCGCCCCGTTGCCCGGGGCGAAGAGGAACACGGCGGTGAACAGCAAGCCGGCAAGCGCAGATACAGCCCGCCGCCCCCACGCGCCCCCCGCCCCTTGGCTGCCGGCACGCATGGCGGGCGGCACCTCGCCCCGACGCGGGAACGTGGTCGAGCGTGGCCGCAAGGCTTGGGCGAGACCGGACGGGGGACGCCTCATCCCGCCGCCCTCGCCGGCGCGGCGGCCCCGGAAAGGCGCTGCCGGATCAGGTCGATGTGCTCGCGGCCCCAGAAGAACTCCCCGTCCTCCAGCACGTAGGTCGGCACGCCGAAATAGCCGGCCTCGTGAAAGGCATCCATGAGCCCTGCCAGCGCCCTCGCCCCCTCTCCGCCCGCATAGTCGTCGAACCCGGTGACCGGGGCCCCGATCTCCGCGAGGGCGGCTCGGATTGCCGCGACATCCTCGGCATCGAACGCACGGTTCCAGAACGGCGGGAAGACATGGTCGAAGAAGGCATCGATGCGCGCCGGCGCGTGTGCCTCCAGCCACAGCATCGCCGCACCCCACAGGCGCGTGTCCCAGATCTTCTTGGTGCCGCGGATGGTGAGGCCGGCAAGGTTGGCGTAGCGCCGCACGTCCCGGTAGGAGTAGCGCACGCGCCGCCAGTTGTGCTCGGTGCGATCGCTCGCCAGCACATTGCCCTCGTCGTCGACCTCGGCCGAGCCGAGATATGCGGGGATGTCGAGGATGTAGGGCCGCCAGCGCAACGTGGCACCGGTCTGCCGCGCCAGGGTCCGGCTCGGCTCGATCGCCAGGTAGGCGTACGGGCTCTTGAGGTCGATCAGGACGTCGAGCTTGGCCACGTCCGTCCCCTTTCTCAGCTGTTGTCGCCGTCGAGGAGATTGCCGAGGCCGCCGAGGATCGAGCCCTCGCCCTGGCTGCCGCCGCGCTGTGGGGCCGCCGCCAGCATGCGCCCGGCCAGGCGCGAGAACGGCAGCGACTGCAGCCACACCTTGCCCGGCCCCTGGAGCTTGGCGAAGAACAGCCCCTCCCCGCCGAACAGCATGGTGGTGACGTTGCCGGCCCGTTCGATGTCGAAGCTGACCGTCTGGGTCATCGCCGCGACACAGCCGGTGTCGACATGCAGGACCTCGCCATGGGCAAGCTCGCGCTCCATCACCGTGCCGCCCATGTGGATGAAGCACCAGCCGTCGCCGGTCAGCTTCTGCATGATGAAGCCCTCCCCGCCAAACAGGCCGGTCAGGATCTTGCGCTGGAAGTGGATGCCGATCGCCACCCCCTTCGCGGCGGCGAGGAAGCTGTCCTTCTGGCAGATCAGGGTGCCGCCGACATCGGTCAGCTTGACCGCCATGATGTTGCCGGGGAACGGCGCGCCGAACGCCACCTTCGCCTTGCCCTGGCCGTTATGGGTGAAGACGGTGGTGAACAGGCTCTCGCCGGTCAGCAGGCGCGAGCCGGCGCCGAGCAGCTTGCCCATGAAGCTCTGGTTCTGGCTGCCGCGGGAGGCATCGCCGAACACCGTGGTCATGCCGACTGTGGCGTCCTTGAACATCATCGACCCGGCCTCGGCGACGGCACTCTCGCCGGGGTCGAGCTCGACCTCCACATACTGCATTTCCTGGCCGTAGATGACGTAGTCGATCTCGTCCGATGCCGGGGCGACCGCCGCGGGCGCGCTGCCCATCAGTTCCGGCACCTGGCCGACCGGCAGCCAGTTGGCGAAGCCCTCCCGCCAGACCAGCGCGTCCGGGCGCTGCTTGGCATAGGCGGCGGCGGTGGCGAGGTCGTAGGGGCCGGCCTGCTGGCCGTCGACGCCGAAATACCAGGCGGTCATGGGCTTGC
>CAYNIS010000023.1:16121-16571 GCA_964397055.1 uncultured Rhodospirillaceae bacterium
CAGTCCAGGGCGGGGGCTCCGACCTGGGCATGAAGGTCGGCGACGGTCGCACCGTCGAGGCGCAACCGCTCGCCCAGCGCGCGCAGATACATCCGCTCCTTGTCGGTGTCGATCTCGATCGCCAGCAGGGAGACGAGATAGATCTGGCGGGCCATGTCGGGGTCGCCCTGGGCGGGCTCGACCACCGCCTTCAGCTTCGGCGGGTTGGCCATCTCCGCCTCGATGAAGGCCTTGTCCTCCGGCCCGAGCCCGTCGTCCTCCAGGCGGGTCAGGATGCGCCCGCGCTCGTCGGCATCGATCTCGCCGTCGGCATTGGCAGCCCCGATCATCGCGCGAATCAGGGCCTTCGCCTTTTCCGCGGCCGCCGGGTCCGGGGCAGCCGGCGGCGGGGGGGCCGAACCCGGCCCGGGCGGGGCTGAAGCCAGCCCGGGCGGGGCAGCCGACGGCGGG
>CAYNIS010000024.1:0-16527 GCA_964397055.1 uncultured Rhodospirillaceae bacterium
GATCCCGCGCCTCGGTGCGGCGGTGGCACAGGACCGGGAGAGCTATCGCTATCTGGTCGACAGCATCCGCCGGTTCCCGGACCAGGCCGCGCTCATCCGGCGGATCGCGGCGGCGGGTTTCGGCAAGGTCCGGGTCGAGGATTTGTCCGGCGGCATTGCCGCGATCCATTCGGCCTGGCGAATCTGAGGGAGGCCCGGGGCCGAACCGCCGATCAGATCGGATCCAGCTCGGCGTCCCAGTAAAGAAAATCCCGCCAACTTTCGTGGAGGAAGTTTGGCGGGAAAGAGCGTCCGTTGTCCTGAAGCTGGTGAGCCGTGGGCTGTACCGGCTCCAACAACGGATGCATCCCGATTTCGGCAGGCATGCGACTGCCCTTGCGCAAGTTGCAGGTCGCACAGGACGTGACAACGTTCTCCCAGGTCGTCTTGCCGCCCTTCGAGCGCGGCACGACGTGGTCGAAGGTCAGGTCGTGGGTCGGGAACCCATCCCCGCAGTACTGGCAGGTGAAACGGTCGCGCAGGAACACGTTGAACCGGGTGAACGCCGGCCGGCGGCTGGCCGCCACATAGTCCTTGAGCGCGATTACCGACGGCAGGCGCATTTCGAAGGTCGGGGAGTGCACCACCCGGTCGTATTCGGCGATGATGTTGACCCGGTCCAGGAACACCGCCTTGACCGCGTCCTGCCACGACCACAGGGACAACGGGAAATAGCTGAGCGGCCGGAAGTCGGCGTTCAGCACCAGTGCGGGACAGCCTTCGGGAGATGGAGACATCCGGTCTCTCTACCCTCATCGGTTGGCTGCCGACATTCCCAAAAACCGCGGCAGCGCGCCCTTTACCCATTTGCGCTTTGATATATCGCGCCGGTCGTGCGCTATCAACTCCTTAACGGGCATGGCCGCTCCGATTCGGGGGGGGCGCGCCTCACCTCAGCGACCGGGCGAAGCCGCGCACGTCGTCGATCAGCAACTGGGGCTCCTCAAGCGCGGCGAAATGCCCGCCGGCCGGCATCTCGGTCCAGCGCACGACGTTGTAGCCCTTCTCGACATAGCTCCTGGGCGGGGTCTGGTAGAGGTCGTCGCCCGGAAAGGCGGCAACGGCGACCGGCACCTCGACCCGGCGGTCGTCGGGGAAGGCGGCAGGGCCGTCGTCGAACACCCCGCGGTAGAGCCAGGACGCCGTGTTGAAGCTGCGGGTGACCAGATAGATCATGACGTTGGTCAGCAGCGTGTCCTTGGAAAACCGGCTCTCGACATCGCCGCCGGTGATGTCGCCCCAGGCGTGGAACTTCTCGACGATCCAGGCGGCGGTCCCGACCGGGCTGTCCATCATCGCGTAGGAGAGGGTCTGGGGGCGGGTCCATTGCTGGCGGAAATAGGCGCCGCCGTCCTCGAACCGCCGCCGCCGCTCCCGGTCCCAGAGCTTCTCCTCGTCGGTTTGCGGCCGGCTCGCGGTGGACCGGGTACCGACCATGTTGAGATGGACGCCGACCACATGGTCGGGATGATCGAAGCCGAGCCAAGCGGACACCGCCGCCCCCCAGTCGCCGCCCTGGGCAAGATAGCGATCATGGCCCAGGACGCCGGTCATCAGGCCGTCGAACAGGCGGGCGACGGTGCGCGGGCCGATCGGATCGGCCGGTTTGCCCGACCAGCCATAGCCGGGCAGGGAAGGCACGACGACATCGAACGCGTCGGCCGGGTCGCCGCCGAAGCGCGCGGGATCGGTCAACGGCTCGATCAGGTCCAGAAACTCCAGCACCGATCCCGGCCAGCCATGGGTCAGGATGAGCGGCATCGCGCCCGGATGCGGCGAGCGCACATGGTAGAAATGGAGGTCGAGCCCGTCGACGGTGGCGATGAACTGCGGAAATCGGTTCAGCCGCGTCTCCGCCGCGCGCCAATCATAGTGATCGAGCCAGTAGCCGCAGAGCGCGCGCATGTAATCGAGGTTGGCGCCATAGCCCCAGCCGCCGGCCGCCGGCATTTCGTGCCACTCATAATCGGCGACCCGGCCACGGATCCGATCCAGCCGGTCCTGCGGCACGGCGATGGTGAAGGGCTGCATCGGTTCCTCCCGCTCTGTCGTCCGGTCGCAAGCTTAGCAGGCTGCGCGTGCTTGACAGCAGACCGGCGGGCAGGCACGCGGTGGCGCCCTTCCCGTACGCCGAGGCGGCCCGCCCATGCACCTTTCCGACCGCGATATCGAAGCCCATCTGGCGGACGGCCGCATCCGGATCGACCCGACCCCGCCGGCGGACCGGATCAACGGGGCGTCGGTCGACCTCACCCTCTCCGACCGGTTCCGGCTGTTCGACACCCAGCACGCGGCCTCGGCCATCGACCTCGCCGGCAGCCGGGAGGACGTCGCGGCCCAGATCGACCAGGTCATGCGCCAGGAGGTCGTCCTGGCGGAGGAGGAGCGCTTCTACCTCCACCCGGGCGAAATGGCGCTGGGGGCCACGGTCGAAACTGTGACGTTGCCGGAAGACGTGATCGGCTGGATCAACGGCCGCTCCAGCCTCGCCCGCCTGGGCCTGATGGTGCACATCACCGCCCACGCCGTCGACCCGGGCTGGTCCGGCCCGCTGGTGCTGGAGTTCTTCAATTCCGGCAGATTGCCGCTTGCGCTGAAGGCCGGCATGCGCATCTGCTCGGTCGCGTTCGTGCCGCTGTCGTCGCCGGCGGCCCGGCCCTACAACCGGCGCCAGGACGCCAAGTATTTCGGCCAGTCGGGCCCGCAGCCGAGCCGCTTCGCGCTGGATCAAAGAGCAAGGGAATAGGGGACGGTGCCCGGCCTACTCGGCCGCCATCCGCTCTTCGGTTTCGCCGATGGAACGGCGCCCGTCGCAGTAGATGCCATGGAGGCTCTTCAGGACGGAGAGCACCGCATCGTCGCGGATCGAGTAGTAGATGGTCTGTGCCGACCGCCTGGTCTTGACCAACTCGTCCTTACGCAGCCGTGCCAGATGCTGCGAGAGGGCGGACTGGCTGAGCCCGACCACCGCTTCCAACTCGCCAACCGACATCTCGTTCTGGGCGAGCGAACACAGAATCACCAGTCGCCTCTCGTTGGCCATAGCCTTGAGAAGCGCGCTTGCCCGGTCGGCATGATGTTGCAGTGCAATGGTGTCCATGACCGAAAACATATGCACGTCGCCCTATGTGTCAACTATCAACACCGGCCCGTATGACTTTTCGCCGAAACCAATCCAGGCTTGTTGTAGATTGATCCCGCAAAATCTGTGCGGCTTTTTCTGCCCTTCTACTTGAGCACATTGTTAGCTAACGATCGTTACAGTCATACAAGTCCCCCAGACATGCTTTACGAGCCTTCGCGCGTGGTGGATCAGTCGCATAGCAAAAAACTCCCGTTAGGGGAGGCCGGACCAAGAGCGCATGCACACCCCCCAAGACACTGAGAGCGACCGAAAGCTTGATGCGACCGGGCTGATTTGCCCGATGCCGGTCTTGCGCACACGCAAGGCGCTGAAAGAGCTTGCGCCCGGAAATGTCCTGGAGGTCACCGCAACCGACCCGGCGGCGTGGGCCGACATGGCGGCGTTCTGCGAGGCAACGGGCCATGTCCTGAAGGACCGCCGCCGCGACGGCGACCGGCTGATCTTCCGGATCGAGAAGACCGGCGCCTGAGCCCTATTCCGCGCTCGCCTCCGCCCCCAGAGCCTCGATCGCCAGCCCCGGACGTGCGGCGCGCAGGGAGAAGTCGCCCTGGATCGCGACCAGGGACGGCACCACGAACAGGATCAGGACCGTCGCGACGGCGAGGCCGGCGACGATGGTCAGCGCCATCGGGATCAGAAACTGCGCCTGCAGGCTGGTCTCGAACAGGAGCGGGGCAAGCCCGCCAATGGTCGTGAGGGAGGTCAGGAGGACCGCGCGCAGGCGTTCGCAGGTGCCTTGCACCACGGCGTCGAAGACGGTCTGGCGCCGGCGCCGCTCGTCGATCGTGGTGACCAGCACGATCGAGTCATTGATGACGATGCCGGAGAGGCCGATCATCGCGATCATCGACAGCATGGTGAGGTTGTAGCCGAGCGCCAGGTGGCCGAGGACGGCCCCGATGAAGCCGAGCGGGATCACCGCGATGACCGAGAGCGGGCGGGTGTAGCTCGCGAACACCCAGGCGAGGATGATGTAGATGCCGGCGAGGCCCAGCATCGCCCCCAGCCCCATGTCGGCGAAGGTCTCCGCCTGCTCCTCGGCCCGCCCGGCAAACCGGTATTCCAGGCTGTAGCGGCCGGCGATCGCGGCCAAATCGCCGCTGTCGGTCAGGGTCTCGACAACCCGGCCGGTAGAGTTCACCGCACTGTCGATTTCCGCCGTCACCATAACCTCGCGCCGGCCATCCTCGCGCCGGACGGAGGCGAAACCGACCTCCTCCCGTGCGGAGACGACCTCGGCCAGGGCAACCTCCTGGCCGCTCGGGGCGCGCAGCCACAGGCGGTCCAGCACGCCTTCCGTCAACTCGGCGCGCGGCAGCTGGACGCGGATCGTCACCTCATCCTCGCCGCGCGCGAAGCGCCGGGCGATCGCCCCTTCCAGGGCATTGCGCACCTGCTCGCCGACGCTCGACGTGGTGAAGCCGAGGGCGCGGCCGCGCGGCGTCACCTCCAGGATGATTTCCGGCGTGCCGTAGGGCAGGTTGTCCTCGATGTCGCTGACCCCGGGATAGCCGGAGAGCAGGAGCTTGAGCTCCTCGGCGGCAGCCTTCAGCGTGGCGAGGTCGTCGCCGTAGAGGCGGACATCGACGTCGCGCCCCGGGGGCCCGCCCTGGGCCGCGCGAATGGCCAGGCTCTCCAGCCCGGCGGCGGGCCGCACCTCCGCCCGCCATGCTGCGATCAGCTGATCGGTTCGGATGGCGCGGCGGTCGGCCGGGATCAGCTCGACCTCGATCCCGCCGACCGTGTCGGCCGATCCCGGGGCCGCGGTAAACCCGCCGCCGACGGTGGTGCCGACCTTGCGCAGGCTGATCTTCAGGAGATCGTCGGGATCGCCGCCAAGCTGGCGGATGGCGCGGAAGGCCGCGGCCTCGGCCTCGACCAGCATGGCTTCGGTCGCCGCCCGCGAACTCCCGGATGCCATCTGGACGTTGGCGAAGATGCGATCCGCCTCGGGCGTCGGGAAGAAGGTGAAGCCGACCCGGCCGGTGGCGACCAGACCGATGCAGACGATGAGCGCGCCGACGGCGCCGGCGACGACCGAATAGCGCCAGGCGATCGCGGTTTCGACCGCGCGGCGGAACGGCCCGTCGCGAAAGCCGTTGAAGGCGTTGTCGAACCGGGTGCGCAGCCAGAAGGCGAGGCCCCGCGGCTGGTCCTTCTCCGAGGCCGCAAGCGCATCGCGCATGTGCGCGGGCAGCACCAGGAAGCATTCGATCAGGCTGGCGATCAGGACCGCGATGACGACCAGCGGGATCGCCTGGATGATCTCCCCGATCACGCCGGAAATCAGCAGAAGCGGCAGGAAGGCCGCGACCGTGGTCAAGGTCGAGCTCGACACCGGGGCCAGCATGCGCTGGGCGCCGGTGACCGCCGCGTCCATCGGCGACAGGCCGGCGGCGTGGCGCGCCTCCGCATGCTCGCCGACGACGATCGCATCGTCGACGACGATACCGATCGCCATGATCAGCCCGAACAGGCTCAGCATGTTGATCGACTGGTCGGACACCAGCATCACCGCCAGCGTCGCCATCAGGCTGGCCGGGATGCCGACCGCGACCCAGAAGGCGACGCGCCCGTTCAGGAACACGAACAGTGTGACCAGGACCAGGATCAGCCCGGACAGGCCGTTCCAGAGCAGAAGGTCGATGCGATCCTGGATCAGGTCGGCAACGCCGCGATACTCGACGATGGCGAGGTTGGGCGGCAGGGTCGCCCGCGCTTCCGCCAGGTAGTCGTCGACCAGGGCCGACACGGTGAGCGCATCGGCGGTCAGCGACCGTTCGACGTTGAGTTCGACCGCCGGGTAGCGGTCGAGGAAGACGGTGCGCCCCCCCTCCTCGAACCCGTCGGCGACATGGGCGACGTCGCGCAGGCGCAGGATGCGGCCGTCGTCGAGGGCGCGGATCGCGATCGCACCGACCCCGCCGGCATCGGTTTCCAGCCCGAGGGCCCGGATCTGGCGGGCGCCGTTGCCGATGTCCCCGGACGGCACGTCCTGGGCGCTCTGCCGGATGGCGAGGGCGACGTCACCCAGGGTCAGGTCGAGCTCGCGCAGGCGGGTGGCCGGCACCTCGACCGCGATTTCCGCCTCCCGCACGCCGTTGAGCACGACCCGGTCGGCCCCCCGGTCGAGGAGTTCGTCGCGCATCCGCTGGGCGATGTCGCGCAGGGCCCTTTCCGGATAGGGGCCGGCGATGACGATCGACGAGATCGCATCGTAGTTGACCACGCGGCGCACCTCTGGCCGCTCGCTCGCCTCCGGCAAGGTCGTGACCTGATCGACCGCGGATTCGACGTCGGACAGGGCCGCCTGCATGTCGGCGCCGGCTTCGAACTCGATCGAGATGCGGGCCAGCCCGTCGACGGAGGTCGAGCGGACCCGGTCGACCCCGTCGAGGAAGCGCAATTCGGGCTCCAGCGCCTCGACGATGTTTGCGTCGACGTCGGCCGCCGTCGCTCCCGGCCATTCGACGTTCACCGTGACGACGTCGATGCCGAAATTCGGGAAGAACTGCCGGTTGAGGCGCGCAAGTCCGGTGACACCGGCCAGGATCATCATCGCCAGGACCAGGTTGGCGGCGGTCGGATGGCGCGCGAACAGTCCGATGAAGCCGCCATGCTGGCGCGGTTCGCCGTGGCTGAGCGGGGGCATGTCGGCGGTCATCGGACGTCGACCTTCAGGCCCGGGGCGATGGCCGGGAAGCGCGTGGTCACCACCCGCTCCCCGGGTTTGACGGCACCGCGCACCAGAACCTCCCCGCCGAGGTCGCGGACAAGGGTGATGGCCCGCGCCTCCAGCCGGTCCTCGACCACCGCATAGACGGTGTCGCCGCCGAACAGACTGGTCGACGGAAGACGCGCGACCGCGTCATAGCGCCGGTCGGGAATGGCGAGATCGACGAAGGCGCCGGGCCGGATCAGCCCGCCCTCCATCGGCCGCTCGAATCGGGCGAACAGCTCCAGGCTGCCGGTCGCCGGGTCGAGTTCGGCGCCGACCCGGGCAATCTCCGCCTCCGCCAGGAAACGGCTCTCACCGATCGTCCAGATGGCCTTCAGCGGGCGGCCGATCAGGTCACCCACCGTCGCCCCTTCGCCGATCAGGCTCGCAAGGTCGGGACCGGGCAGGCGGAACGCGATTTCCAGACGGTCGACATCGATCAGGCGGGCAACCCGGTCATTGGCGGTAAGGCGGCGTCCGACGCCGGCATTGACATCTGTCAGGTAGCCCGAGGCGGGGGCGAGGAGGCGCGTGTCGTCGAGATCGCGCTGGGCGCGGGCAAGGGCGACCTCCGCCCGGTCGACGGCGGCCCTTTGCTGATCGAGGCGGGCCGCCAGACGGTCGATCGCGCGCGCCCGGCTGATGCGGGTCTGGCGCGCCTCATTCTCGCTCAACGAAGCCTGATCGACCGCGCGTTCGCTGCCGACGGCGTTGCCGAACAGGTCGCGCTGGCGGGCAAGCTCGCGCCGGGCGAGGTCCCAGCGTTCGGTCGCCGCTCGTTCGAGGTCACCGGCTTCGACGATGTCGTTCTCGATCTCGCTCAGCCGCGCCCGGGCTTCGGCCAGGCTGGCGGTCGCGTCCTCGAATGCCTTTTCATAGTCGAACGGGTCGATGACCAGCAGCATGTCGCCCGCCGTCACCGTCCCGCCCTCGATCAGTTGGGGGCTCATCTCCACGATCCGGCCGGGCCCCTCGGTCGTTATGTCGACGCTCGACCGCGCGACGACCTCTCCGGTCGCGACGATGGTGCCCCCGGCGGCCCCGATTTCGACCTCGGTCACGGCGACCGGCCACACCCGCTCCTGCACCGGAACCGGCACCGCCTCCGGGGCGGTCGCCCTCAGGATCGCGAAGCCGACCGTGGCCAGGGCGAGGAGGAAAACCGGCAGACCGACCTTGCCGAGACGCTTCATCGAAAAGCCTGAACCTTGAGGGTGGTGCGCGACCGCGCCGGATCGTGGCGGCCTTCTCATACCAATATCAGTTGTTCGCATCGAAATCCCCGGACAGATCACCCGCCGCGGATCGGCGACGGGGGCCGGACGCCCGCCCTGTCGCATCAATCGGGCTCTCTTCCCAATTGCCACGGGTGCCGTGCCCTTTTCCGAGCCCTTGTCGCGGGCGCCCCTCACCTTCTAATGTCCGCGGCCAGAAAAACCGTCGCGGCAGATATGGCCGGACAGCCCCGCCAGGGCCCCAACAACGCCACCAAGCAACAGCAAGCGGTCCTGGCTCCACGGTCAACGGAGAACCCTAGAAGACATGACCGCGCTCACCGACATGGTCGATCTCGAGAAGCGGGGTGGGGTCACCCTCATCACCGTCAACAACCCGCCGGTCAACGCGCTCAGCCACGGCGTGCGCGACGGCCTGAAGAAGGGTCTCAAGGCGTTCGCCGAGGATCCGGAGGCGAAGGCCCTGGTCATCGCCTGTGCCGGCCGCACCTTCATCGCCGGTGCCGACATCTCGGAATTCGGCAAGCCGCCGAAGGAACCGGGCCTGCATGAGGTCCTCGACCTGATCGAGGGCTCGCCGAAGCCGGTTGTCGCCGCGATCCACGGCACCGCCCTCGGCGGCGGGCTGGAGGTCGCACTGGCCTGCCATTACCGGGTCGGCGCCCCGGGCGCGCAGTTCGGCCTGCCGGAGGTCAAGCTGGGCCTGCTGCCGGGTGCGGGGGGCACCCAGCGCCTGCCGCGCGTGGTCGGCGTCGAGAAGGCGCTCGACATGATCGCCGGCGGCGACCCGATCGGCGTGGCCGAGGCGAAGGCGACCGGCCTGGTCGACGCCGTTGCCAACGACGACCTGGTCGAGGGGGCGATCGCCTATGCCGCCATGGTCGTGGTCATGGGCTGGCCGCTGGTGAAGATCGGCGAGAACGACACAAAGGTCGCGGAACCTCGCGGCAAGCCGGAGATCTTCGCCGAATTCCGCAAGAAGATCGCCCGGACGACCAAGGGCTTCGAGGCACCTGAGAAGTGCATCCAGTGCGTCGAGGCGTCGGTCAACATGCCGTTCCGCGAGGGCCTGGCGTTCGAGCGCAAGTCGTTCGAGGAGCTGATGGCCGGCACCCAGTCGAAGGCCCAGCGCTTCTACTTCTTCGCCGAACGCGAAGCGGCCAAGGTGCCGGACGTGCCGAAGGACACCCCGACCCGGCCGGTGAAGAAGGTCGGCGTGCTCGGCGCCGGGACCATGGGCGGCGGCATCACCATGAACTTCGCCTCCGCCGGCATTCCGGTGACCCTCATCGAGATGAAGCAGGACGCCCTCGACCGCGGCATCGGCATCATCCGCAAGAACTACGAGAACACCGCCAAGCGCGCCGGCTGGCCGGAGGGCGAGGTCGACCGGCTGATGAGCCTGATCTCGGGGTCGGTCAGCTATGACGACCTCGCTGACGTCGACCTCGTGATCGAGGCCGTGTTCGAAAACATGGACATCAAGAAAGAGGTGTTCGCGAAGCTGGATGCGATCTGCAAGCCGGGCGCGATCCTGGCGACCAACACCTCGACCCTCGACATCAACCAGATCGCCTCCGCCACCAAGCGGCCGGAAGACGTCGTCGGCATGCACTTCTTCTCGCCCGCCAACGTCATGAAGCTGCTGGAGAACGTCCGCGGCGAGAAGACCGCCAAGGACGTCATCGCGACCGTCATGCAGATCGGCAAGACCATCAACAAGGTCCCGGTCCTGGCGGGTGTGTGCGACGGCTTCATCGGCAACCGGATGCTCGCCAAGCGCGGCTACCAGACCGAGAAGCTGATCCTCGAGGGTGCGCGGCCGATGCAGGTCGACAAGGTCATCACCGATTTCGGCTTCCGCATGGGGCCGTTCGCGATGAACGACCTGACCGGGCTCGACGTCGGCTGGCGCATCCGTCAGGAGCGCGGCGTTTCCTCGCCGGTGCCGGATACCCTGGTCGACCGCGGGCGTCTCGGCCAGAAGACCGGGGCCGGCTACTACAAATACGAGGAGGGCAACCGCGCCCCGATCGAGGACCCGGAGGTCCTGAAGCTGATCGAGGAGGTCGCCGAGCAGCATCAGGTGCGCCGGCGCGAGATCGACGATCAGGAGGTGCTGGAACGCTGCCTCTACCCGATGATCAACGAGGGGGCGAAGATCCTGGAGGAGGGGATCGCGATCCGCGCGTCCGACATCGACGTGACCTGGGTCAACGGCTATGGCTGGCCGCGCTACTGGGCGGGTCCGATGTTCTATGCCGACCAGATCGGCCTCGAGAAGATCGTCGAACGGCTGCGGCACTACCGCGAGCTGACCGGCGACCCGTTCTGGGAGCCGGCCCCGCTTCTCGTCAAGCTGGCGGAAGAGGGCAAGGGCTTCCTCGACGCCGCCTGACGGCCTCCCCCGCGATCGTTGCCGCCCAACCGCAAGGGCAGGCGGGTCCGACCCGCCTGCCCTTTGCGGAAATGGCATTGCTCCGCCGCCGGCGACCGGGTGTCGTCGGCGGCTATGCTTTGGCGCATGACCGGGCCCCGCTCTTCGCATGGCGGAACTTGGTCCGGCGTCCCTGCAACCGCGCGCTTGCGAACTTCGGAATCGAGAAGGACACTAAATTCAATAGGTTGCGCGTATTCCGAACCGCCGGGCCGTTTCCGTCCGGCTGGGAAATGCTCCAATGGAGTGACTTCGACGTTTGGACCCCTTTGGCGGCAAGTGCCGAACCCAACGTCGAATTCGGGAACTCCCCTGGAAACAATATGGTAGCGGGCGGTTTTCCGATCCCGACATTAGCCTGGGGGCTGATGTCGACAGGGTCGCAAATGTCGGAATCAAACCACTAGTTCTCCACGCCAGCAGAAATCGCCGCGGGTAAATTCGGATTTAAGTCCGCTTTAACCACGTATTTTTCCAAAAATGTGTGAGAACAGCACACAGACTTGTGCTCTTGAATCCTTTCCGTACTTGAACGACATCTGGAAGAGACTACACGGTTAATTTCGGTAAAGACTTGAACGCTTCCCCCCGTGGCCGGGAGGTGTCATCATCGTTGCCACGTCGTCGGTATGCGAGAGGCCGCCGGTCATGTCCGAGCGGGTAAAAGGTTACCGCGCCAATCTGCGCGTCCTGTTCGGGGAAACGAACCCGTACGTCCGGTCCGGCATCCGCCAGGCGCTGGCGTCGAAGGGCTTCACCGGCACGGAAATCTGCTACGACCTCGACCAGGTGACCCACGGTCTCGGCAAGACCGACCTCGACGTTCTGGTGCTCGACACGGAACTCGACGGGGTCGACGGCTGCGACTACGTCCGCGACATCCGCCATGGCCGGGTCGGCGCCAACCCCTTCGTCGTCATCATCCTCACCACCTGGAACTCCGACGACACCGCCGTGGCCAGGATGCTCGGCTGCGGCTCGGACGACCTGATCATCAAGCCGATGTCGGCGACGCAGCTGTCGCGCCGGATCGAACAGTTCATCGAGGTGCGCAAGCCCTTCCTGTCGACCCGCGACTATGTCGGCCCGGACCGCCGCAGCGGCATGCGCCGCGCCGGCTTCGGATCGGTGGAGAGCGGCCAGGACGGCGAACTGATCGAGGTGCCGAACACCCTGCGCATGAAGTCGCTCGGCCAGCCGATCAGGCCGGCGAACCTTCTCGAGGACGTCGCCAAGGCCCAGGACAACATGGCCGAACATCGCCTGTCCCGGGATGTCGCCCGCTGTGTACGCCTCGCCCGCCAGGTTGCCGTGCGCCTCAACGCCTCCGACTTCTCCGAGCGGGTGCAGACCAACCTGGGCGAACTCGGCAAGGTGTCGGGCGACCTGATCCTGACATCGGTCAGCCGTGGCCGGCCGCACCTAGTGCCGCTCGCCCGCGCGCTGCAACGCACCGTTGTGGCGATCCAGTCCTGCGGCGGGGAACTCGGGGCGCGGGACATCGCCCTCCTCTCCGAACTCGCCCGGGCGATCGACGTCGCCTGGAAATCGACCCAGTCGGCGGCGGCCAGCGCCAAGATCGGCGACGTCGTCTCCGGGTTCCGGACGACTTCGGAACCGCGGCCGGCATCGGAAGCGTCCGCCGCGATGGGCGCCTTCCGGGTCGCCAAATCAGCCTGACGGCCTCCGTCGGCGCCTACCAGGCCGCACCGGACATTTGACCGACGCCTGCCGATCCGGTCAGGGTGCTCTCGTCCCAGTTTACCGCCGGGGCAGTTTGCCGACGACCGGTCCCGCAGTCCCATGTCCTTTCTCAGCCTGCGTTCCCTGGCCGCGCGCCGATTCCCCCGCGTCGGCCGTGTCATCGTGCACGACCAGATGGTGTTGTCGGTGCTGGCGGTCATCATCGGCGTGCTGGTCGCGATCGCGGAGATCGGCTTCCGGGAGGCGATCGACCACATCCAGCTCCTCAGCTTCGGCTTCAGCCTGGAACTCCAGGCCTCGGAGACCGTGCGGCTGGACTGGTGGCATGTGCTGCTGGTCCCGACCGCGGGCGGCCTCGCTGTCGGGCTGATGGTCTGGTTGCTGATGCCGGATCGGCGCACCCACGGGGTGCCGGACGTGATCGAGGCGGCGGCCCTGCGCGGTGGTCGGATGCGGGCCGGATCGGGCCTTGCGATGGCGGCGATCAGTGCGACCTCCCTCGGCGTCGGGGCCTCGGTCGGGCGCGAGGGGCCGGCCGTCCACATCGGGGCGGCCCTCGCGTCGGTGATCGCCCAGCGGCTGTCGCTCTCGCCGGCGTTCCTGCGCACGATCATCGGTTGCGGGGCCGCGGCCGCCGTGGCCGCCGGCTTCAACGCCCCGATCGCCGGGGTTTTCTTCGCGATCGAAGTGGTGGTCGGGCAGTACGCGTTGCGCACCTTTGCCCCGGTCGTCCTGTCGGCGGTCACCGCCACGATGGTGGGGCGCGCCCATTGGGGGCCGACACCCGCCTTCATCGTGCCGCCGCACCCGGAAGTCAGCATCGTGGAGTTGCCGGCCTTCGTCGCCCTCGGCGTCGTCTCGGCCCTTGTCGTCACCCTCTTCATGCGGGCGATCCCGCTGGTCCAGGCGGCAGCCCGCGCGTCGCCCGTGCCGGCCTGGCTGCGGCCGGCCCTCGCCGGGTTCGCGGTCGGCCTGATCGGGCTCGCCTTTCCCAAGGTGCTGGGCGTGGGCTACGAGGCGACCGACCTCGCCCTCCAGGGCACGCTCGGCTTCGAGGAGATGCTCATCCTGGCGACCGCGAAGCTGGTGGCGACCGCCATCTGCCTGGGCGGCGGCTTCGGCGGCGGCATCTTCTCCCCCTCCTTGTTCCTCGGGGCGATGGTCGGCGGCGCCTTCGGCATGCTCGCGGGGGACTTCCTGCCGGGCGAGGCATCTTCGCCCGGGGCCTACGCCATGATCGGCATGGGGGCGGTCGCCGGGGCCGTGCTCGGCTCGCCGATCTCGACCATCCTCATCGTCTTCGAGATGACCGGCGAATACGGCATCACCGTCGCCGTCATGATCGCCGTCGTGGTCACCCATGTGATCACCGAGGAAACGGTCGGCCATTCCTTCTTCCACCAGCAGCTTCAACAGCGCGGCATCGTGCTCACCGTCGACGGCGCCAGCGACCCGGCACGACGACTTTCGGTCGACCAGGTGATGCGCGAGGACTATGTGGCCGTCGCCGACACACTCCGCCCGCAGGCGCTTCTGCGGACGCTGAAAGGGGCGGCGTTCCCGGCGGTGTTCGTGGTCGACGCGGAACGCCGCCTGCTCGGTGTGGTCACCCTGGTCGAGCTGATGGTCGCCCGCGAAGCCGACCCGGAGGGCTGGGAGAGCCTGTCGGCCGGCGACATCGCGCGGCGCGACCTGCCGGTCCTGACCGTCACCGACCGGCTGGGCGATGCCATCGGCCAGATCACGGTGGCGGGCGAGGGGCACCTGCCGGTGATCGACGATGTCACCAGCGGCCGCGTGGTCGGCGTGATGCATGAGCGGGACGCGATGATCGCCTATCGCCAGGCGCTCCTGGAGGCGACCAGCACGACCCTCGACCCGGCCGAGCCCGGGCGCCCGCCGGCGTGACCGTTGCCCTCGATGAGGTGCTTGTCGTTGCCGGCCCGACCGCCAGCGGCAAATCGGCCCTTGGCCTGGCGCTCGCCCACCGCCTGGACGGGGTGGTGATCAATGCCGACAGCATGCAGCTCTACCGGGACCTTTCGGTCCTGACCGCCCGGCCCCCCGCGGAGGACCTGAAGGTCGCCCCGCACGACCTCTACGGGGTTCTCGATGGTGCCGATCCGGCATCGGCCGCCCGCTGGCGCGGTCTTGCGGTGGCCGCGATCGCCGCGGCCCGGGAGGAGCGCCGGCGGCCGATCCTGGTCGGCGGGACCGGGCTCTACCTCAAGGCCCTGATCGAGGGATTGTCGCCGATTCCGGAGATCCCGGCCGCGCTCCGCCGGGACGTTCTGGCAGAGGTCGACCGGGAGGGAACGGTTGCCGCCCACCATCGACTGGCGGCTGTGGACCCCGGCCTTGCGCATCGTCTCGCGATCAACGACCGCCAGCGCATCGCCAGGGCCCTGGAGGTCCACCGGGCGACCGGGCGACCGTTGAGCGCATGGCAGGCACAACCACTTTCCGGGCCGCCACCGGGGCTGGCGTTCCGCCTGATCGTCTTGATGCCGAACCGGGCGGAACTCGACCAGGCCATCGCAAGGCGCCTCGAGGCCATGGTGGCCGCCGGCGCGATCGCGGAGGTCGAAGCCCTGATCGCCCGGCGCCTGGATCCCGAGTTGCCGGTGATGAAGGCCGTCGGTGTGCCGGAGTTCGGGGCCTATCTGCGGGGCGAGATCGCGCGCGACGGCGCGATCGCCGCGACCCGGCGATCGACGCGGCAGTATGCCAAGCGCCAGATGACCTGGCTGCGGCACCAGTTGCCGATCCCGGGAGACGCCGGAGGCCCAGCCGAAGTGCATGGCTGCCATCTGATTTTCGAGCAATATTCGGAAAGACTGCTGCCGAATATCTTTCCGTTTGTGGCACAATCTGGTTGACCCGCCGCGAAGCCCAGCCGTAGTGTCCATTCTAACGCGGCCGGTCACACCCGCCGCGAAGAGTTTTTCTTGTGCCTTGCGTCCGGGGCGGTCGCTAGCGCCAAGGCAGCTCACACCCAGTCGAGATCGAGGGAGAACGGGACCGTGAAAGGGCCAGACGCCCAGGAAATGCGGGCGCACGACAAGGACACCGGGGCTGAAGCACAGCGCATGACCGGTGCGGAGATCGTCATCAAGGCCCTTGCCGACCAGGGTGTCGAGGTCATTTTCGGCTATCCTGGCGGCGCGGTCCTGCCGATCTACGATGCGCTCTTCCAGCAGAACCATCTGCGCCACATCCTGGTCCGGCACGAGCAGGGAGCCGTCCATTCGGCCGAGGGCTACGCGCGTTCGACCGGCAAGGTCGGCGTGGTCCTGGTGACCTCCGGCCCGGGGGCGACCAATACCGTCACCGGCCTGACCGACGCCCTGATGGATTCGATCCCGGTCGTCTGCATCACCGGCCAGGTGCCGACCCACCTGATCGGCAACGACGCGTTCCAGGAAGCGGACACGACCGGCATCACGCGGCCCTGTACCAAGCACAACTACCTAGTTAAGGACGCCAACGATCTCGCCCGGATCCTGCACGAAGCGTTCTACGTCGCCTCGACCGGCCGACCGGGCCCGGTGGTGGTCGACCTGCCGAAGGACGTCCAGTTCGCGGAAGGCCTCTACCAACCGCCGTCGACAAACGGCCATCGCAGCTATCGCCCGCAGGTGATCCCGGACCGCAGCCGCGTGGAAGAGGCCGTTGAGCTGATTGCCAACGCCAAGCGCCCGATCTTCTACACCGGCGGCGGCGTCATCAATGCCGGCGACCGGGCGTCGGAGCTGCTGCGCGAGTTCGTGCGGCTGACCGGATACCCCTGCACCTCGACCCTGATGGGGCTCGGCTGCTACCCGACGACCGACGGCCAGTTCCTGGGCATGCTTGGCATGCATGGCACCTACGAGGCCAACCTCGCCATGCATGGCTGCGACGTCATGATCAATGTCGGCGCCCGCTTCGACGACCGCGTCACCGGCAAGATCTCCGCGTTCTCGCCGGAATCGAAGAAGATCCACATCGACATCGACCCGAGCTCGATCAACAAGAACGTGTTCGTGGACGTGCCGCTGGTCGGTGACGCCGCAAAAACGCTGGAGGCGATGATCGCGATCTGGAAACAGCGCGGCTATCGACCGGACCAGTCGGCGCTGACCGCGTGGTGGCGCCAGATCGACCAGTGGCGGGCGCGCAAGTGCCTGAGCTACCGGCACACCGACAGCGTCATCAAGCCCCAGTACGCGCTGGAACGGCTGCGCGACCTGACCCGCGGCCACGACAC
>CAYNIS010000025.1:0-16388 GCA_964397055.1 uncultured Rhodospirillaceae bacterium
ATCAGGACGAATGCGGCCAGGCCGAGTGCTGCCTGGGCGACCAGGCGGCATCCGACGTCGATTGAAACCGTCACCTGCACGCCGACCCCCAATACAGATCCGGTTGGCTTCGCGGCTGTGCAGGTAGCGCCTTCCGCCCGCCATAGCCAGTCCGCAGTGACCGAGGCAGCTTCGGTCGCAAGGCTGGCTCCGATATGCCGTTTCCAGCGTACGCCCGGCTGTCGCGTGGGCGGTCCAGGTCACCTGGAGATCGGGCCCGCCGGCAAACCTCATGCATTCACTCACCGGGTGTTGCAGTTATGCAGCATTCCCGTGTCCGGCACTCGGGCGCGATCTTGACCCTGCTGCGCTTGCGGACTTCCGGCGTTTCCCTGGCACGCCAAGCACCTCCGCTGCGATCGGACGGACGGGGCGCGACGCACGACATTGGTGCCGCGACGAACCGGCCAGGGAAGACCAAAGGACACGTCGCCGGCGGCGCCTCGGTGCCTGCTTGCAATCGTCGAAACGGTTGCGCTATCGAAAGATCGAGGTAAGCCGTACGTACGTTTTACGTTGGATGCGGCCCGGGCGTGCCGCCCCCCGCCATGGGGGATCGGGGCGGCCGCAGAGGCAGAACAAAGACAGAGTTCGAGGGCGGTTGGTTCTGATCGAGAAGCGATAACCGAAGAGATCGGCCAGCGCAGGCGCCCCATCGCGTTCGTGGGACAGGTGGTTCAAGGGACAGGCGGGAAGGGAAGACCGATGACATTGCGGACGATCGGAACTGGGATTGTGCTGGTCGCTGTCGTCGCGACGAGCGCGGCCTGCGACCCAATGCGGGAAGCCCGCCAATCGATTGCCAGCGGTGTGGCGGAAACCAGCACGCTGATCGACCGCGCCCGTGTGCCGACGCCGCCTGTCGACCGCCGGACGGTGACCTTTTCCGACCAGGTCTGGCTGGGCCAGCGCAGCTTCATCGACCGGAGCGGCGATGCCCTGCCTGCCCGGTTCGAAGGCGACGACGGCTTCCTTCTCGCGACCTTCGGCGCGCCCTTGACCATCGACGATCTCGCCAACGAGGTTCGCACCCAGACAGGCATCAATGTCGTCGTCGAGCAGGGGACAATCGACGATGAGGACGAGGCGCCGGCGGCCTTCCCGATCGATTACGAGGGGCCGCTTTCCGATTTCCTCGACAGCATCTCGACCAGTTTCGGGGCGTCATGGGACTATCGGCGCGGGCGGATCACTCTCTACCTCGAAGAAACGCAAACGTTCGAGGTCACCGCTCTCCCGACCGAATCGGAGGTCACTCAGACCTCTACCGCCGAAACCACCGGGGACGCTGGGGTGTCGACCTCATTCTCGTCCAGCCAGACGGCGTCCACGGCGGCCTGGGCCGATCTGGAGGCGTCCCTGGTGACCTTGGTGAACGAGCGCGGCTCCGTGTCGGTGGCTCCGGCCTTCGGTACGGTCACCGTGACCACGCTGCCGAATGTCATGCGGCGCGTGGAAGAGTTCATGGAAACCCTGAACCGGCGCGCCCTCCGCCAGGTTGCCCTCACGATCAAGCTGGTCGAAGTCGAGCTGCTCGATGGCGACGTGACCAACGTCGATCTCCAGCTCGCCTTCCAGCGCGCGGCATCGCTGGTCACGCCGGGGGTGGTCGCGACCGATCCGCTGATCACCACGACCAATCTCGGCCAGGTCGTGACCGCCGGTACCGCTGCCGCGCCGACCTTCAACACGACGGGCGACCTGAGCTTCATCATCAACGGCAACAACCGCTTCAGCGGCACCGAACTTGGGCTGCAGACCCTGCGCCAGCTCGGCGAAGCCTCCCTCGTCAACGAGGCGTCGGTCTCGACGCTGAGCGGGCGGGCGGTGCCCGTGAACGTGGTCTTCCAGCAGTCCTACGTCGCGGAGGTCTCGGTGACCACGGAGGAGGGCGTCACGACGACCGAGGTCGAGGTGGAGAACGCTACCGACGGCATCAACATCAACGTGTTGCCCAGCGTCCTCAACGACGGGCGTGTGCTGACCCAGGTCGCGGTGTCCCTGCGCGGCGAGCCCAACTTCATCAACGTCGGCCAGCCCGGCGGGTCCACGGTCCAGCTGCTGCAGCAGGACTTGCGCGACTTCCAGCAGCAAATCGTCCTCAACAGCGGGGACGCGTTCGTCGCCGCCGGTTTCCGGGCTGTCGACAATTCCTTCAACCAGCGCGGCTTCCCTGGCCTCGGCCTCCTTTTGGGCGGAACTCAATCTGGCATTAACCAGGACACCCTTATTGCTTTGGTGATCTCACCGCAGGTGCTCAGCCAGAGAAGGGTGGCCCAACGATGATCACGCAGGAACCGGTCGGTACCTTTGTCATCGGCAAAACGCAGTATGCCGCCGGGCTTTTCTGGCAGGCGGCCCCGTCCGCGGGCGCTGCCGAAAAGGCCGCGCGGGACCTTGCCCGTGACCCAGCCATGGATGCCGACCTGTTCTGCGTGCGCAAGTCCGATCAAATCCAGTTCGGCCTCGGCAAGACCAAGAATGAGCATCAGGCGGGCATGGTTGCGATCGCAGCCGCGCTCGCCGACGCCCAGACCGGAAACTGGCTGGGCGTTTTCCAGGTCGACGATGGCTACATCTTCTGCTCGGTCCGCAAGGGCGCCATCATGCCGGATGGCGATGCCTTCTACACCGAGGAGGAGGAGGCCCGTTCGCGCCTGACCAGTGACCTGTCGTTCGGCAACTGGGACCTGATCTACGCTCCGGCCACCTGGGCGATCGCCGACTCCGAGGAAGGCAACATCGAGGAGTTCATCAAGTCGGGCAAAGGTGCCCGGCTGCGGCCGGTGAAGGTCAACCCGATGCCGGCTCTGATCATGAGCGGCGTCGTCATGGTCGGTCTCGCCGGCGGCTATTTCGCCTTGACCTACGAGCCGCCGCCGCCGCCGCCGCCGCCGCCTGTCTATGTGCCGCCGCCGCCGCCGCCTTGGACGTCGCGCCCGCTCAGCCAGGATTTCGCCGAGCTTTGCGATCAGATGATCGAGGAGCTGCCGACCTATGTCGCCGGCTTCCAGCTGAGCGCCGCGCGATGCTTTGATCCCGCCAAGCCGGCGCAACAGTCCCAGGCGGCCGCGTCGGGGGCCGACGATCGCTCGCCGTTTACGTTCTCTACCGACACGCCCAACGGCGTTGCCGCTGTCGGTGTCTATGAACTGATGTTCGGGACCCTGCGCCACCTGACCGACCCGGCGGTCGAACGTCAGCTTGAAGGCATGCAAAGCCAGGTGCGCAGCAGCGAGCAGATTGCCGTCGGGCACTATCGCGCATTGCCCGATCGCGACCGCGAGGAGGAAATCCCGTTCGAGGAGACGGCGGCGCGTATCCAGTTGTTCGGCCGCGGACAGGAAGTCGGCATGCAAGTCGGCATGACCGAAGTCGCCAACGCCGGGCCCGCCCATACCCCGTCGCCGGTGCCGCCACCGCCGGGCGAGAAGCCGCCGATCGACTTCCGCACCTTCGAGTTCGAGATACCGAGCCCGTTTTCGCTGACCAACACGGCCGAGATCGTGAACGATATCCCAACCGTCGTGCTTGACGAGGTGGTCATGTCGTTCCGCGAGGCAGGCAACCCAATCGTCGTGAGGGGGACAGTCTATGTGCAGTGAGCAGATGCTACATCGGCTGGCTCTTGCGGCCGGCGTCGCCTCCGTAGCCCTCCTGGTTGCGGCGATCGGCCCGACCGATGCCAACGCCCAGCAGTCTTCCGGTTTCCTTGAGCGCATGGCGCGCTTGCAGGAGGAGATCGCGGAAGGCGAGCTTGAGATTCGGAAACTGCAGCTTCGCAACCAGGCCGCCGAGATCGAGCGCGAGGCGGTGGAGATCGAGCGCGACAAGCTCGAGATCGAGCTCGAGACGCAGCAGATGCTCAACCCGCAGGTCGTGGCCCCCGAGCCCACTGCGGTCGTGGTTGATCCGCCGACCGGGCCCGAGCCCGACCCGATCGTCGAGCAGACCCCGCTCAACCCTTTTGACACGGGCATGAACCAGGGGCTCGGTGACGCGCAAGGGGGCATGGCCGGGATGTTCCCCGGCATGATGCCGCCGGGCGCCAATCCGTTCGGCATGCCTGGGATGGGCGGCTTCGGCGACTCCGCCAGTGTCCCGGACCTCGATCTCGGCCCGGAGGAGATCGCACCGCCGCCTGAACCCCAGATCCCGCCGCCGCCGGCGCTGCGCAAGGTATCCCGCGACTATCGCCGCGGCTTGATCGCGCAGCTCGTCGTCGGCAGCAACCGGGTCAATGCGCGCGAAGGCCAGATGGTCTACGGCGGCTGGCAGGTCCAGGAAATCTCGCGCGACGGGGTCTTGATGCGCAACGTCAACGACGATGACGAGCTCCCGTCGGTCATCCTGACGACCAGTACCGCGATGCCTGCCGCACCCCCAAGCAGCGGCGGCGGTGGCGACAGCGGCGATCCGATGGGCGACAGCACCGCTCCTGAGGGCGACTTCGGGGGTGGTGGGGACGATGGTGGCTTCGGACCGATCCCGGGAGTTGACCCGGAAACCGGCCAGGTCCCCGGTCTTGACCCGCCCGCCTTCTGAGCGCGGCTTGTGTGTGACAAATCCGTCGCTAGCAGAACAGTGTTTACCGGAAAGGGGGCGCAAGCCCCCTTTTGCGTGATCATGACCGGGCGCCTGAATTGTGTCCTCGGCGCTGCCCACGGTGCTTTCTTTGGCGCTGTTGATCGGGTGTTAACCTCCGATCGGGCTTGATGAAGACGTTCCGGTGATGGCCGGAGCGGTTAGCCCCTGCCGTGAAGCTTCTTGCGGCGCGTTAGGGGCGACGATCGGGCTCGGCGCCGCCGCACGTCGAGTCCCCGTCGAACGCATCCCACTTTCTTGATGGCAGCGCATTCAGGAGTCCTGACGATGGTGGCCGCCGAAGAACATGTCGATGATGGCGCCGAGAATGATCTTGAGCTGCTGACCGCGGAAGGGGGCGCGCTCAAGACCACGCCGGCGCTGCGCGAGAAGATTGCGATCTATCGATCCGGCCTTTGCCTGGTTGCGCGCACCCATGCCGACGACCACGACGTGATCTCGGCAATCGCTCTTGCGCGTCGCCTCGGCCACGAAATCTACCCGCCGAAATATGTCGATCTCGGCGCGATCCGCACGGCCTACGCGGCGAACGAGGCGCCGGACAAGAACGCCGAATCGGAAGCCATCGTCGATACCCAGATGAAGAAGGAATTCCTGGGTATCCTGAAGATGGCGGCGAAGGCGGAAACGTCCGACGTCCACCTGGTCGTCAACCGCGGCGAGGCGATGGTCTATTTCCGCGTCAACGGCGAGCGCGAGCCCCAGTTGGAACGGCCGTGGCCGGCCAACTACGGCCACCAGATGTGCCGGACGGCATACGCCACCGCCGACGTCGCCGACGCCTCCTACGAGCAGTTCGCCTATCAGGCCGCGCGTATCTCGACCAACCTGCCGGAACCGCTGCAGGCGATCCGCCTGCAGTTCAACCCGGTCGGCTTCGACGGCCGGCAGATGATCCTGCGCCTCCTCTACTCCAAGTCGAGTGCGGGTGTGACCCTGGACGGTCTCGGCTTCACCGAGGATCACCAGGATAAGCTGACACGTATTCGCAAGGAGCCGGTCGGCATCATCGTCGTCTCCGGCCCGACCGGGTCGGGCAAGTCGACCACGCTGGAACGCCTGATGCGTGTCATGGTCCGGGAGAACCCGGGCGACCACATCCTGTCGGTCGAGGACCCGCCGGAATACCTGATGCCGGGCGTCGTCCAGCTGCCGGTGTCGAACGTCAAGACCGACCAGGAACGCGAGGCCGCGTTCTCCGAAGCGATCGCCGCCGCCATGCGTTCCGACCCCGACCGCCTGATGATCGGTGAGGTGCGCACCAAGGCGTCCGCGGAGCTCGCCTTCCGCGGCGCGCTCACCGGCCACGCGCTCTACACCACGCTCCACTCCAACAGCGCGCTCGGCATCGTCAGCCGCTTCCTCGACATCGGCGTGTCGGACTACATGGTCCGCGACCCGTCGCTGGTGAAGGGCATGACCGCCCAGCGCCTGCTGCGGAAGCTGTGCGACAACTGCAAGATCGAAACCAAGCTGGACGACCTCGCGGGCGGGCTCGGCGACCGCATCCGCGCCAATGTCGAGGGCATCGGCGACACCTGCTTCGTCGAGGGGCCGGGCTGCGAGCACTGCCGCGAGGGCTTCACCGGCCGTACCGTCATCGCCGAGATCATCATTCCCGACCAGCCCCTCCTCCAGCTCGCCTGCGACGGCCTCAAGGTCGAGGCCGAGGCCTACTGGAAGGAAATCCTGGGCGGCAAGGACATGAAGGACCACGCGATGATGAAGATCGCGGAGGGCATTTGCGACCCGTATGAGGTCGAGAAGAAGCTAGGGAGGCTCGGGGGCTGATGTTTGAGTCGATTGCGACGACATTCTCGTCCTGGGAGGATTTCCAGGACGCCCTTGCCAAGTACAACGTCAAGGGCAATGGCAAACTGCGCTTGCGCGTCTACAACAAGCTGCTGAGCTTGGCGAAGGCGGGCGTGCCAATGTCGAAGGCGCTGGACAGCCTCTACAATCTGGCGTCCAAGAACGGCAAGAACCCGTCCGATCCGCTGGCGCTCTGCATCAACTCCTGGCGGTCCAGGGTGAACAACGGTGAGACGCTCGGCACGGCGATCTACGGCTGGGTCCCCGAAGAGGAACGCATGCTGATCGACGCCGCCGGCTCCTCGTCGATCGAAATGGCGGTCGGCAACGCCGCGACCGTGCTCGAATCCGGCAACGCGATGTCCGCTGCGATCAAGGGCGGTGTCACCTACCCGGCCTTCCTCTTCGCCGGTGTCGGCGTCGTGCTCTGGGTGTTCGGTGTCCAGGTCATCCCGGCCTTCGCCAGTGTGAAGCCGATGTCGGAATGGACCGGCATCGCGGCCCAGATGGCCGTCGTCTCCCACATCGTCACCAACTACTCGCTGCACGTCGTCGGCGGCATCGTCGGCGTCATCGGCGGCATGATGTACACCCTGCCGTGGTGGACCGGGCCGTTCCGCGCGAAGCTCGACAAGAGCGTCCCGCCCTGGTCGTTCTACCGCTTGGCGGTCGGTGCCAGCTTCCTTCTGTCGCTTGCCGCCCTGCTCAAGGCCGGCGTGCCGACGACGGAGGCGCTGCGCAAGCTTCGGCCCTCGGCCACGCCCTGGCTTCTCGAACGGCTGGACGCGATCACCTTCCACGTCAACGAGGGTCAGACGGTGGGTGAGTCCATGTACCTCGCCGGCTTCCAGTTCCCGGACGAGGAGGTGGTGGAGGACCTGCGCCTCTACGCCACGCTCGGCAACTTCGACGAGCGGATGGACAAGCTCGCCCGCCAGTGGATCGACGAGGGTGTGACCAACGTGCAGGCCCAGGCCGCGATGCTGAACATGGTCGCCCTGGTCGCCGTCGGCATCACCGTTGCCTGGATGGGCATGGGCATCATGGCGCTGCAGTCGCAGATCACGAGCGGGCTCTAGGAGCCCCCTCGCGGGTCGCGCGCAGCCACAGCACAGCACCTTAGTTGGGGCGTCGACCATGACCCTTGCCGTTGTCGGACCGCAGCCGAACGAACCCCAGATGTCGCTGATCGACATCCCGTTCTCCGACATCTACCTCAGCCCGTCGGGGGACGTCCCGTTCCTGAAGGAGCGGCCGGGCGGCCCGCTGATGGAAATCCCGCCGGCGGTGAAGGAGGAGGTCACCAACCTCGCCCGCTCCCTGCCGGCCCGCGCCGGCGACCGGCGCGAATTCTCGCTCGCCTACAACGGGGTGACCTTCCGTGTCGCCCGGATCGAGGCGATCGACGGCGCCTGGTACACCATGCGCCGGGGGCCGACCCGGGTGCCCCATATCGACGAGATCGGCATGCCCGAACCGCTGGTGCGCGAACTGGTGGAGGTCAAGCGCCATTCCGGCATGTTCGTCGTCTGCGGGCGCACCGGCGAGGGCAAGTCCTGGACCGCCGGCGCGCTTTTGAATGCCTGGCTGGAACGCCATGGCGACGTCGCCATCACCATCGAGGATCCGCCCGAACTTCCGCTCAACGGCTGGCGCGGCCGCGGCCGATGTTTCCAGACGACGGTGCCGGAGCGCGAGTTCTCCAAGGCGCTGGTCGCCGCCATGCGCTACACCCCGCGCTTCATCCTGATCGGGGAGGTGCGCTCGCCGGACGCCGCGCGCGAGGCGTTGCGCGCGTCGGTCAACGGCCACGTCGTGGTGACCACGCTGCACGCCGGCTCGATCGAGGAGGGCTTCCATCGCCTGCTCGACCTCGCGACGGGGGGGGAGGGCGACCGCAAGCAGGCCCAGCAGCTTCTGGCCGAGGGCCTGGCGGGGATGATGCACCAACGCCTCCACATCGACGGCACCCGCCACCGGGTGGGTGTCCGCTTCCTGTTTGCGGGCCATGGGCCTGGCGATCCGGTGCGCGCCTTGATCCGCGAAGGCAAGATCGAGCAGCTGGGTACCACCATCGAGGCCCAGTCGGCGCGTCTTTTGAGGAGTGCTGGCAAATGATGCCGACCTACATCCTGCTGTTCTTCGCCGGCCTCGCGACGACGCTGGCGATCATCATGAACCCGGGCGGGGAAATCCGGGGGGAGGCCGACACGGCGGAGGCCGTGGCGCGCGCCATGCTGCTTAATCATCAGGCCGCCCAGGATCATCTTGATCTGCTGATGCAGCTAACCCCGGCCGTGGTCGACAACGCCACCCTCAACACGCCGATTCCCATCACGGCAGGCCAGCTCGATGCCCGACTGGCAGCCCGCCACACGGGCAGTGCCAACATCAACGGCACCAACCGGCCGACCGGCTTGCGCGCGTGGTGGGTGCGGATGGGACCGCTCCCCGGCGAGTGGATGGTCTACACCATGATCGACCCGACCGCCGCCCGCCCGCCGCCCGGCGCGATTATCGAGGCATTGGAGAAGGTGACCAACGGCAACCTGATGGCGGGCAGTTTGCAGGACGGCGGCGCCGGTGCCACCTGTGCGGACCGGTCGCCGGCATCGCCGGAACCGCAGCCCTGCGCCAATGGCGGGCGCGATTGCGTGCGTTCGGTTTCCGGCATGTGCCGGTCCCTGCCCAATATGGGCGGGGCGTGGATCGACGCGCCGGTGATGGCGAGTTCCATGCGGTAGAGTTTTCCAGGCGGCCATTCTTGATCCCGATCAATTCTGACAGGACCCGGTCCGCTATTGGATCGGGTCCTTGTGCTTGAGCGATCTGGTGCCAGTTTCCGATCATGTTAACCAGTTTCGACAAGATTTCAGCCTGTTTTGGCCGTGAAATCTCCGCATGGTTAATTTGCGTGTGGGCATGGTTAATTTCTGTTAGGTCTTCAAGCTGAATTAGGGCGGATGCGCCTTAACCAGACCGCAATGTCCTGGATACTAAAAAGGGACTGTGAAGCGGCCGCGCGTCGGTGCGGCATACCAGCGGTTTGCGGCCGGCGATCTTTTGGCCGGCAGATATCCAGGAGGGCACGATGTCTCTGCGCGACCAGTTCGAGGAATTGTGGTACCGGCTCCGGCCCGCCCTACAGCGCGCGCGCAAGCCGGCTGCAGGAGAGCTGCCGGGCAATGCCAAGGTCGCCGCCAAGGGCGGTCCGAAGGGCAGGGGCGCCCTGGTCGACCGCTATCCGCGCCAGGCCGGCCTGGTCGGCGGTATCCCGGAGGTGGTGATCGCGACCGCGGTCGGCGGCATGATGCTGGGGTCGCTCGCCACCCTGGGCGCCCAGCAGTCGGAAGCGATCCAGGGTCAGGTCGCCGCCCAGCACCTGAAAATGGTGCATGCCGCGACCGATGCCTTCGTGCGCCAGAACTTCGGCACCCGCGCCGGAGCGGCCGCCGGCACGCAGCCCGTCACCCTTGCGCAGCTCCAGGCCAACGGCTTTCTGGCGCCGGGCGTCGGCGGCCAGAACCCGTACGGCCAGACCTATGCCATCCGGACGCGCGGCGTCACCAGCGGCGGCGAGGACGGGGTCGAGATCCTGGTGCGCACCACCGGCGGCCGCAACATCCCGCAGGAGGAACTGGCGCGCATCGCCGGCCTCGCCGGGGCGTCGGCCGGGTATCAGCCCTACACCGCCGCCCAGGGCGACCCGGGTGCCTGTACCGTTGATGGATCCCCGGCGACCTGTGCGCGCGGCGCCTACAACGCCTGGGTGGTCAACCAGGGCAACTGGGGCCAGCCCGGCCAGGCCGGCCGGCTTGCCGCCGTGTCGTTCTACAGCGAGTCGTCGGTGGTTGACGACGCGCTGAATCGGCATGCGGTGCCGGGCACGGATGCCAACACCATGTTCACCGGCATCCAGATGACCGATTCCGACGGCAACCCGCATCCGATCCGGAACGCCAGCCAGATCACCGCCCAGGGCATCCGCGCCTACTCCGCCGGCGGTGGCAATCCTGGCTTCAACGATGGCGACGGCGCCCTTGCCGGCGGTCCGATGCTTCCGGGCAACATCGAGGCTCAAAACCAGCTCATTTCAGCCGGCAACGTGAACACCAACACCTGGGCGGGATGGCGGCCGCTCGGACTTGACATTGCGTCCGGTGCGCGCTTTGGCGACGATCTGGTCGTCGGCGATCACATCAACGCTGGCGCCCCTGGCATGCCGGGTGGTGCGGACTTCTTCGGCACCGACGACATCGACATCTGGAACGCCACGGGTGCCGCCCAGGTCACGCATGGTCGGAA
Source organism: uncultured Rhodospirillaceae bacterium (assembly GCA_964397055.1). Taxonomy (GTDB): domain Bacteria; phylum Pseudomonadota; class Alphaproteobacteria; order CAYNIS01; family CAYNIS01; genus CAYNIS01. The sequence continues at coordinate 10,762 of CAYNIS010000025.1, forward strand.
CCTCGGCGCGCGGGGCCTGAACGTCGCCCAGGCGACGCAGACGGGTCGCCTGGGCGTGCAAGGCATGGCGTCGATGGGTCAGTTGTATGTGCAGAACGATGCTACTGTTAACGGCCCCGCCACGATCAACGGCAGCACCGGTAACAACGTTGCTACCCGGAACCATGCGGGTACGTGGTTCAACACTGCACGCGGTGTGAACGTGCTAAACGGCATTGAAGTCGGCGGAAGCGCGGAGGTGAACGGCCGGCTCCGGGTTGCGCAGGACATGTGGGCAAACAACGTCCGTTCTGCGGTTGACATCCGTGCCGACCGCGACGGCTGGATCAACCGCGACCTGCGTGTCGTCCGCGACGCGCGCGTCGACGACGACCTCCGGGTCATCGACAACCTCAGGGTCGATGGCGGCGCCGACTTCATGGTTGATCCGGGCGGCGACGACGTCGACTTCTGGGCGCCGGTCGGGATCCATGGCAACTACGGCAGCTACAATGCCTACGGACGGAGTTGGAACCGTGGCCTGATCGCCTCTACCGATATCCACGCCTCGAGCGATCTGCTGGTTAACGGCGTCGCAACACTGCGCCAAATCGACGGGGCCAATTCCCGCGTGAACGTCAATGGCACGATGGTCAACCTCGGCCAAGCCGTCGCTCGTTCCTATCAGAGCACGATCCGCAACGTCTTCGACGGCAACTATATCACCAAACCGTCCTGCCCGACCGGCTATGTGCCCAACATCGCGGTCATGGCGATGACCGCCCAGGGGCGCCAGGACTACATCTCCTGGGGTAGCAACCAACCCTACCAGTTCAACCTCCGCAACCAAGTCTGGGGCGGCGGCTGGAGCAGCTGGGGCGGTATCACGGCGTCCTTCCCCTGGGCGGTCAGCAACGGCCACTTCGCCTATGCCGAAAACCATGGCGGCAGCTGGCGGGTGCGGGTCGGCTCTTATGGCTCGCAGGGTGCCCACCCGGCCGGTCGCGGCGTCGTCTGGCGGTCGGGCCGCGGTATTGTCATCGTCCAGTGCGAATAGCCCTGGGGCCGCTCAAAACGCGCGTGGTCAGGACCGGTCCACATGGGCCGGTCCGCGCGCGTCCGGCCGGGCGTTCCAGCCTTGCAACGCCCCTATGCCCCGGCCGGTTTGTGGTTGATTTCCAAACGCCTGAGTGGGATTACTACGGCGGTCGCTGACCGAGATATCTGGGATTGGCCGCAAGGTTCGCGCACACGCATCACACCCTTGGCACATAGCCCCATGTCGGAGAACGCGAAATGAAGACCGTTGCTGAAGTTGTCGGCGTTTCCGCGTCGATGGCCCTGGTCGCCACCAATGCGATGGCCGCCATGGAAAAGGACCAGGCGGTTGTCGACCTCGACCGCGATTTCGACATTTCCGAGGAACTGGCGCTTCGCATCGACGAGGCGGTCGCGAAGAAGAGCGTGCGCGACGCCGTCAGCTCCGTCTTCGGCGAACTGACCCGCAGCTTCGCGGAGGATGGCAAGCTCCTGTCCGACCGCTATGCCCTGGACGGCGTCCAGATGGCGGCGGAAATCGGCGGCGATTCGACCGGCATCGGCGCCTGCTACGCCAACTGCTACAGCAACTGCCACGGTGCTTGCTATCACAACTGCCACGGCGCCTGCCACGGCGCGCGCGGCTGGCGCTGACGGCCCGCCGCCGGGTCCTGGGTCCCAAGTCCGGGACCTGGGCGCCCGGAACTTCGGCGCGATTGCCCCGTTCATCAGCCGCAAGGCGGGGCCCCCCAAGCCGTTCGCGACATGCGGATCGTCCAGGAATCCAACATGAGTATTGGGGCGCAGATGACGGCGTTGAGCGAGATCCTCGAACTCTCCGATGAGCAGCGCGGTGCCGAGTACTACCGCGTCGCCGTCGATGGCGAGAGCTTCACGCCGCCGGTCGGCCTCAAGGAAATCGGCTTCCTCCTGAAGCTCGAGGATGACGACATCGACGAGGAATTGATCGACGTCGTCATTTCCTACGGCCTCGCCGGTGTTTCGGTCATCCTGGAGGTTCCCCACGACGTGGGGCCGGTCGATGCCAAGTACCTGATGAGCGTGTCGGCGAATGCCGGCTTTTCGATCTCGCTCCTGCCGCCCTCGGGCGATGCCGACACTGCCGAGGCGCGCGCTGAGTATCAAGCGCGCTTGGTGGAATTCGTCGAGGCCTACCTCAACCACAGGAACTTCGCCCATTTCGTCTATCCGGTGACCAGCTACCTCGAATACCTGTTCATCGAACGGATGCGCCCGGGTGTGGCCTTCGAACCGACGGATCCGTACATCCTGGCGACCTTCCACGAGCCGGTGCCGGTCGAATTCGCCGATCAGTTCAAGGCCGCGATGCGCGAGAAGATCCACGCCCATTTCGGCGGAGAGGCCGGCTTCGCCGCCTTCGCCAAGGCGATGATCTACCGCATCTACAAGCAGACCGAGGAAAACGCCCGCCAGCTCACGGGTGGCCCGGACGGCAGCGGCCCGGATGGGGGTCCCCAGGGCGATCTGGCGAGCGCCGCGGCGGAATAGGCCGGCCGATCGTTGAACGGGGGCCGGCATGGGCGCGCGCGATCCCTCTCATGACCGCCTGACGCTGCATGTGCGTCTTACCCGCGCGTGCAATGCCGACTGCACCTACTGCTCGTCCTGGCAGGAAAGCCATGCCGACATCATGCAGCCGGAAGCCTACCGTGCCGCCCTCGGCTTCCTGATCGAGGAGGTTCTGCCAGTCCTCGGCTTCGGCGGCGCATATGGCCCCGGCGGTCATCTGTCGATCCAGTATATCGGCGGCGAGATCCTGACGGTTCCGCGGCGCAGCCTGCGCGCCTGTGTCGAGGCCGGGCGGGAGCTGATGGCCCCGCATTTCGCCCACATCCGCGACGGCGTGCAGTCCAACCTGATCGGCAGCCCGGACCGGGTCGCCCAGCTTTCCACGCTGTTCGGCCGCAACATCGGCACCTCCGTCGACCATTTCGGCGACCAGCGCCGGCTCGCCGGGTCGGCCGAACGCTACCGCACGCACCTCGCCAACCGGCGCGCCGATCTGAAGCGCCGCCGCGGCCATGTGCCGGCGGCGATCTTCGTCGTCGACCGCCAGGGCCTCGCCCACGCCGAAGCGGAGCTCGAGATCGCCGAACGGGACGGCTACGACCTTCGCGTGCGCCCGGTGTTCCAGGGCGGCAGCGCGGTCGACGAGGCAACCCCGGCGGACATCCGGGCGGTCTTCGAACGGCTGTTCGACCGCTGGGCGATGCAGGGCTCGATCGTCGCCGAGCCCTTTCACCACCTGCTGGTCTCCCGCCTTGCCTCCGTCACCGGGGACACCGGCCTCCTGGCGCTCAACCAGGCCTGCCCGTTCCAGAAGAACTGCGCCCATGTCTCCCTCGACCTCGAGCCCGATGGCGGTCTCTACATCTGCCAGGACATGGCCGACAGCGACCAGTACCCGCTCGGCAACGCGCTGACCCGCAGCTTCGATTTGGAGACCTGGGAGATGCTGTCGCGCCGCCAGCAGCACTTCGACAGCCACTGCCGGGTCTGCCCCTGGCTGGCCGAATGCCAGGGCGGGTGCATGTCGGAAGCGATCCACCACACCGGCAGCGCTTTCGGCCGCACGGAGCTGTGCACGGTCTGGAAGGGGCTGTTCGCGCGCATTGACGCCGTGATCGCCGCCCACGGCGCGGACGCCGTCGGGGCCTGGGTCCGGGGACTGGGGGAACGCCGCCATGCCGCTTGACGATCCCCGCCCGCGGGGCGCGGAGCCCCGGGACCGCGCCGGTACTTCGAGCCAGCTGCGCGCCGAACGCCTCAAGGGGGCCCATGTCTCGATCGAGCAGGGCTATTTCATCTTCACCCTGATGCCGTCGCTGTTCTGCAAGCTGCGCTGCCCGCATTGCTACCTGTCGCTGGAGCAGCGGCAGGACCCGACGATCATGAGCCTCGACGACCTGGAGCTCACCTGCCGCAAGGTCGACGCCTACTATCGGGACCGGGCGATCGGGCAGAAGACCATCGTCTGCTACTGGTACGGCGGCGAGCCGACGTCCATGGGGCAGGCCTACGTCACCGACGCCTGCGACCGGATCAACGGCGTGTTCACGGCGGACGCCGGCTATGACGTCAAGCACACCATCCTGACCTCCATGGTCGGGGTCGACGCCAGCTGGTTCCCGATCTTCGACCGCTACGGCAAGGGCGAGGTGCAGTCGTCGTTCGACGGGCTGATGCGCGGCGCCGGCTACATGCGCGTCTGGGACCGCAAGATCCGGGAAGCGGTCGCCTACGGCCTGCGCGTGGCCACGATTTCGGTGGTCAACCGGGCGCTGCTCGACGACGGGCCGAAAGCGCTCCTCGACTATCTCGCCGACCTCGGCGTTGCCGAGACCTCGTGGCTGCCGTTCATGTGGAACGAGCAGAACGACGGCGACCAGTATGACGGCTACGCGCCGACGATGAACGAATACTCCGACTTCATGATCGAACTGTCGGACCTGTGGCTCGCCCGCCGCCAGCGCGGCGACAAGGTGCCGGAAATCGGCCAGCTGCGCTTCATCCATGCCCAGAAGGCGATGCCGATGTCGGCCAATGTCGCCGGCCAGACCCTGTTCCTGCAGCCCAACGGCGACTTTGTCCTGCCCGACTACAAGAACGGCTGGCAGGAGTTCATGCAGCCCTTCGGCAATATCCTGACCCAGTCTTTCGAGGAGGTGCTGACCTCCCCCGCGCGGCGCCGCTATCTGCGCCGGCAGTTCCTGCGCAACGGCAACTCCGACTGCGCGTCGTGCGACCACGCCGACAAGTGCATCATGGAGTTCTGGAAGGACAATCGCCCGGGCGACGACTGCTTCGGGGCGAAGCGCTTCGTCGAATGGGTCCTGGCCCATGAGGCCGCACTCGACGGGGTCATCGGCACGGCCGACCAGCCGATGCTCTACTGAGCCGCCGCGTCTGTTTCCCCGTCCCCGTTTCCGACGCGGTCTTCCGTCCAGCCGCCCAGCGCCGGGATCGGCCCGTAGACCGGGTCGCGGCCGGCAATGCGCGCGGGCGGGGCGGGCATGGAGACGAGCCCGGCCGGGCTGTCCACCACGACCCGCCGCAAATGCGGGTGCGTCGACAAGCCTGCGACCTCGTTCAACGCGCCGAAGGCGATGTCGGCAGCCAGCAGGCGGTCGATGATGGTCTGGCGCGGGGCGGGCTCGAACACCGCCTCGATCTCCTGGTCGAGGGCCGCGCGATTGGCGACCCGATCGACGTTGCGGGCGAAGCGCGGATCCGTTGCCAGTTCCGGGCGCTCCAGCACCCGTTCGCACAGCACCACCCATTCCCGCTCGTTCTGGATCGCGATCAGGATCGGCCCGCCGCCCTCCCGGTCGACCCCGGTGTGGTAGACGCCGTAGGGGGCGATCGACGGGTGGTTCAGCCCGACCCGCTGGGGTGCCTCCCCGCCGTAGTCGTGATGGAGGAGCGGGACTGCCATCCATTCCGCCATGGCATCGAAGAGCGAAACGGAGATCGCCTGGCCGCGGCCGGTGTCGCGCCGCTCGATGAGGGCCGCCAGGATCGCGGCAAAGGCATTCATGCCGGTCGCGATGTCGCAGACCGAGACACCG
>CAYNIS010000026.1:0-15586 GCA_964397055.1 uncultured Rhodospirillaceae bacterium
TGGACCGGACACTGGCGAGCCCGTCCGACGCCGTCGCGGCCGGCGACTGACCGCAGCGCCCGGGCGGCCTTTTCTTGATCGGGCCATGTGTCTCGATCCGGCCATGTCTTGATCCAGCCATGTCTTGATCCAGCCCGCGATCGGGCAGATCTGATCAGGAACGATTGCCCGGGAGAACGGGACGATGGCGGACATCCGGCAATGGCTTGGAGCGCTCGGGCTGGAGCGCTATGCGGACGCGTTCGAGGCGAACGAGATCGACGTCGCCGACATCCCCCATCTGACCAACGACGACTTCCGGGAAATCGGCGTGGCCCTGGGTCCGCGCCGGCGCATCCAGGCGGCGGTCCAGGAAGAAGCGGGTCACGGCGGCTCCGCTCCACCGCCGGACGTGGTGACGGAAGCGGTACCACCACCGCCGGAAAACAATCCCGAAGCGGCGGCTGGCGAGCGCGAAGCGGTCTCTCGCCGGCATGTCACCGTCGTGTTCGCGGATCTCGTCGGCTCGACCGCGCTCGCGCAGCGCCTCGACCCGGAAGACTACTCGTCGGCTCTGGCGTCCTATCACGCCGCCGCGCGATCGGCGGTGACCGACGGGGACGGCCATGTCGCCCAGCTGCTGGGCGACGGGGTTCTCGCCTATTTCGGGCACCCGCGCGCGCATGAGGACGATGGGGTGAGGGCGCTGAAGGCGGCGCTCCGGATCGTCACAGAAACCTCACAGCTGATGACCCTTCCCGGCGTCACCCTGGAAGCCCGGGTCGGCATTGCGACCGGCATGGTCGTCACCTCGACCGCCGCGGACGGCGGGATCGCGCTCGGCTCGACCCCCAATCTCGCGGCCCGCCTTCAATCGCTGGCGGAACCGGGCGGCGTCGTCGTTGCCGACGGCACCCGCCATCTCGTCGGCAGCCGGTTCCAGCTCGAATCGCTCGGCTATGTCGATCTCAAGGGCTTCGACCAGCCCCAGCGGGCGTTCCGCGTAGTGGCCGAGCGGGAGGCTGTGGACATCGGCGACACCCCGCTGATCGGGCGCTCGGTGGAGTTCGACCGGGTCCTGACCGCGGTCAAGTCCGCGCGTGACACCCGGCGTGGCCAGGCCGTCTGGGTGGCGGGTGAGGCCGGGATCGGCAAGAGCCGGTTGATTTCCGCGGTGCGCGATCGTCTGGCGGTGGAGGGCTGCGGCGGGGTCGCGGTCGCGATCCCGGATTTCGGTCCGGACCGGCGCCGGGCCACCATGGCCGGGCTCGCCAGGGAACTGCTGTTTGCCCTGTGCCCGACCGACGATTGCCTGGAGGAGGCGCTGGCCCAGGCGATCGCCAGCGGGCTGGTTGTCGAAAACCAGCGGGTCCATTTCCACGCGCTGCTCGACCAGCCCATGGACCCCGATCTCGAACGTCTGCTCGATGCCATGCCGGCGGAGCGGCGGATGGCGGGGGAGCTCGCGGCGGTCTCGGCCCTGATCTCCGAAGCCGCCCGCCTTCACCCGACCCTGGTCGTCGTGGAGGACGTGCACCTCGCCGACGGCCGGCTGCTCGACGATATCACAGCCCTCGTCGACCTCGCCCATGACCTGCCGCTCTGCCTCATCCTGACCGGCCGCCAGCCGCCGACGGCGGCGGTGCCCGCCTGGCTGGCATCGCATCGGACCCCGCATGTGGCGGTCAGCCTGGGTCCGCTCGACGCTGCGGATGTTGCCGCCATCGCAGATACGCGGCCGGACCTCGACCCCGCAGTGATCCAGTCCTGCATCGACCGGGCCGCCGGCCATCCCCTGTTCCTCATGCATTTGCTCGAATACGCGGCGGATCGCCATGCCGACGCCGTTCCAGGCACCATCCAGGGACTGGTCCAGGCGCGCATGGATGCCCTGGACGCGGCCGACCGGCGCGCCGTCCAGGCGGCCTCCGTTCTAGGGGTGGAGGTTGACATCGGCGCAGTCGAACACCTGATCGAGCGCCAGGGGTATGACCCAACACGGCTTGCCGGCCAGAGCCTGATTATCGAGGAGGCGGGGCGGCTCCGCTTCACCCACGCGCTGATCCGCGATGCCGTCTACGACACGCTGCTGCGTGATCAGCGCCGGCGTCATCATGTCCGGGCCGCCGAATGGTTCGGCGAGGCGCGGCCGGATTTGAAGGCGCATCACCTGGACCGGGCCGATGACCCCTCGGCCGCCGCGGCCTATCTCGCCGCGTCCCATTTCGCTTCCGCCCGCTACCGCCAGATGGAGGCCCTCGATCTCATCGCCCGCGGGCTCGAGATCGCCGAGGTGCCCGAAACGCGGTTCGAACTCAACATGCGCAACGGCAATGTTCGGCGCACGATCGGCAACAACGAGACAGCGCTCGCAGCATACCGCCTGGCCGAGCAGAACGCGTCCACCGACCTCGCCCGCGCGCGGTCCTGGGTCGGCCAGGCCCAGGTGCTGCGCGTGACCGACCGCGGCGAGGAGGGTCTCGACCTGCTTGCCAGGGCCGAGCCGCTGGCGGCGGGCGTCGACCGGCTGATGAGCGAGATCCACGCGTTGAGGTCGAGCTTCCTGTTTCTTCGGGGCGATAACGAAGCGTGCGCCGCGGAAAGCCAGCTGGCCCACGACTATGCCGTGAAGTCCGGCAATCCGGCGTTGATCGCTACGGCCCTCGGCGGGCTTGCGGATGCGCACAACTCGGCCGGGCGCATCTTCACGGCCCACCGTCTCTATGTCGAAACCTGCCGGATCGCCCAGGCCGAGGGTCTGGGGCGTATCGAGGCGGGCATCAGGGCCCTGTTCGGCAATCTCCTGTTCAGCATGCTGATGATCGATGAATGCCTGAAGGATTCGCTGGAGGTCGTGGATTTCGCGCTCAAGGTCGGCCAGCCACGGGCCGAGGTCGTGGCCCGGATCAACGCCGCCCGCGCCTATGGCGACATGCTTGAACCTGCCGCCGCCGCCGAACAGCTCGATGCCGCCCAGCGTGTCGCCGAAGCGCTTGATGCCCGGCGGTTCATCGCCCTCTGCCATATCGAGCGCAGCATCATGATGCTGTCGAACGGCGATCGCGAAACCGCCGACCGGGAGATCGGGGCCGCCTGGGAGCGCTGTCAGGAGGGCGGGGCGGAAGGGTTCATCGGGGCGACGATCTGCGGCCTCAGGGCCGAGATCGAGACGGACCGGGACCGGCGCTATGCGTTCCTCGACCAGGGGGCTGCCTTGCTGGCGCGCGGCACCGTCGCCTTCGGGCACCTGTTCTACCGCAGTTCCGCGATCATGACCGCCCTCGACGTCGGTGACTGGCAGCGCGCGCGGGCGGAGGCCGATCTCCTGGAACGCTTCTTCGCGGAAGAGCCGACCGAGCGCATCGCGTTCCTGGCCAGCCGGGCACGTGCGCTTGCGGATGTCGGGGAGGGGGTTGCGACGGATCGGACGCTGGAGCAGTTGGAGGCGCTGGCGTCGACCGCGCGGGCGTCCCGGGCGCTCTTCCTGCTACGGCCGGTGGAGGCAGCCCTCGCGCGCCTGCGTGACCCGATGGCGGCGGTCGCCGAATAGGCGCTGTCGGTTGCCACGACCGGTCGCGCGAAGGAACCCTGGGAAATCAGGTGTTTTCTTTTGTCGAGGCCCTGCCTATGGTGCTTCCCAATGACAGAGCAGACCTGCACGGAACGCAGGATGCCTGACCGCGATGGCCGGCGGGTGATCGATCCACCTGTAACGGCTGCGCGCAGCCTGGGAGGAATGGAACATGGCTTACCGCTTGACGTCCGGAGTCTGCCTTTTTGCCGCAGCAGTCGCGTTCACCGGCCCGGCGCCCGCCCATGCCGAAGAGACCCTGCGCCTCGGTGCCGGCCTGCCGCCGACCCACCTTTTGCAGAGCGTCTGGCTGAACCGGATCGAGGAAATCGTCGAAGAGGCCGGTGTCGGCATCGACATCGAAGTCTATGGGGCGGAGCTTCTGAAGCTTGGGGAGATCCCGGACGGCGTTCGCGACGGCGTCATGGATGGCGGCTTCATCGCCTCCACCTACCATCCGGCCGAATACCCGGAACACAACCTGCCGTCGAGCCTGTCGCTGCTCGGCCGCAACGGCCTCGCCATGGCCGGGGCGATGACCGAATACGTTGCGACCTGCGCGGACTGCCAGGCCGAACATGCCGGCATGAACCAGGTGTTCCTGGGCGGCTCTTCGTCGGACCCGTACGTCCTCCTGACCACTCAGAGGATCCAGTCGCTGGACGACATCCAGGGCAAGGACCTGCGTTCGGCCGGCGCCTCGTTCAACCGCTGGGCCGACACCATCGGCGCCAATCCGGTGCGCATGTCGACCAACGAGGCCTATGAGGCGATCAGCCAGGGTGTCGTCGACGGGACGATGCATTCCAAGACCGACCTCATCAACATGAACTTCAAGGATGTGGTCACCTACATCAACGACCTGCCGGTCGGCACCTATCACGGCGGCAGCCTGCTGATGAACAAGGAGCGCTGGGCCGATCTGTCGGTCGAACAGCGCAAGGTCTTGCTGCAGGCGTTCAACCAGGCCTCCGGCGAGATGGTGATCGAATGGGTCAAGGCCGGTGAGAAGGGCGTTCAGGAGACCGTCGCCGCCGGGGCGGAGTTCGTCGAACCGTCGCCGGAACTGCTTGCCCGCTCGGAGGAGATCGCCAAGGCCGACGTCGCGGTTGCGATCCAGGAGGCGAAGGACAATCTCGGCATCGCCGACGCCGAGGAGAAGGTCAACCGCATGATCGCCCTGATCGAGAAGTGGGAGGGCATCGCGGAGGGGATCGAGACCCCGGAAGACTACTGGGAAGCCGTGAACCGGGAAGTCTGGTCGAAGATCGACCTCGCCACCTACGGCGGCTGATCAGCGACGCGATCGTCCCAAGCCTTCAAGCGGACCTTCCATGTCATCGGACTGGACGCCGATCGGTTCGGATCTGCCTATGCGGACCGGGCCGTTCACCGCCGCCCTCGACTGGGTCGCCGTGCGCGTCGGCTGGCTCAGCGTCGGCGTCGGCTATGCCGCCTGTGCCATGGTCATGCTGATGATGGCGCACATCACGCTCGACGTGTTGGGCAAGAACATCTTCAACGAGGCCATGCCGGCGACCATCGAGATGGTCTCCAACTATTACATGGTGTTCGTCGCCTTCGCCGCGATCTGCCTCGCCGAACTGCGCGACCGGCACATCTCGGTCGAGGTCGTGACCAACCTCATGCCGAAGGTGGTCGAACGTCATCTCTGGGCCCATGGGATGCTGTTGTCGGCGGCGGTCTACGCCACCCTGACGTGGCTCACCCTGGAGACGGCGATCGAGCGGACCCAGAAGGGCAGCTTCATCATGGGGGGCCAGCAACTGGTCTACATCTGGCCGGCCTACTGGATCCTGCCGGCGGCCTTCGCCGTCATGGCGCTCGTCCTCATCCTGCGTTGGAGCTACTTCATGATCGGCCGACCCGACCCGGCCGTCCGTGTTGCGGCACCGCGCGAAAACATCGGATTCGAGTGACCCCATCATGGATTTCGACCGGGAAACCATCGGCCTGCTCGGCCTTTTGGTTCTGCTGATCCTCATCGCCATTCGTGTACCGATCGGTATGGCGCTGATCTCCGTCTCCGTCGGCGGCATCTACGTGATGTTCGGCGAACGGGTGGCGATCGGCGTCTTGAGTTCGACGCCGTACGAGTTCGCCGCAAACTGGACGCTGTCGTCGATCCCGATGTTCCTGCTGATGGGATTCCTCTGCTACAACGCCGGCCTCACCCGCGGCCTGTACGAGGCGGCGCGCGTCTTTCTGGCGAAGCTGCCGGGCGGGCTCGCCATCGCCTCGGTCTTCGCCGCGTCCGGCTTCGCCGCCGTCTCCGGCTCGTCGCTGGCCTGTGCCGCCGCCATGGGCCGGATCGCGGTGCCGGAAATGATGCGCCAGAAATACGATCCGGCGCTGGCGACCGGGACCGTGGCGGCGGCTGGGACCATCGGGGCGCTGATCCCGCCCTCGATCCTCTTGATCGTGTTCGGCATCCTGGCGACCCAGCCGGTCGATCTCCTGTTCGCCGGCGGCATGATGGCCGGCCTCCTGACCCTGGTCGGCTACTGCATCGTCATCTGGGCGATGGCGGTGATCAATCCGACCCTGGCCCCGCTGGTCGAGGAGGACCCGCCCCCGGGTGCCAGATGGGCGGCGCTGCGCGAGACCTGGCCGGTGATCCTGCTGGTCATCGGCGTCTTCGGCGGCCTGTTCAGCGGCCTCTTCACCGCGACCGAGGCGGGGGCCGTCGGCGCCGCGATGAGCGGTGTCATCGCCTATGCCAAGGGGGGGCTCACCTATCAGGTGGTGGAGGAGAGCCTGATGGAGACGGTGGTGACCTCCGCCTCGCTCTTCATCGTCGGCATCGGCGCCACGCTCCTGACCCGGTTCCTGGCGCTCAGCCGGGCCGGCGACCTGATCGCCGACACCATCATCGGCCTCGACGCCAACGTCTACGTGCTGCTGCTCGGCATCACCATCCTCTACCTGATCATCGGCATGTTCCTGGAACCGCTGGGGGCGATGCTGCTGACCCTGCCGGTGCTGCTGCCGATCGTCGACGCCCAGGGCTTGTCGATGATCTGGTTCGGCGTGCTGGTCGTGAAGTTCCTGGAGATCGGCATGATCACCCCGCCGATCGGCCTCAACGTCTTCGTCATCAAGGGGGTGGTCGGCGACCTCGCCTCGCTCGGCACGATCTTCAAGGGGATCATGTGGTTCCTGGTCGCGGACCTGGTGATCGTGCTCATCATGATCGTCTTCCCGGACGTCGTGATGGTGCTGCCGGATCTCCTGGTCGAACTGCGCAAGCCCGCCTGAGGCTCAGACGTTGAAGCGGAAATGCAGGATGTCGCCGTCCTGGACGACGTATTCCTTGCCCTCCGCGCGCATCTTGCCGGCGTCCTTGGCGGCCTGTTCGCCGCCCAGGTCGACGAAGGTCGGATAGTCGATCGTCTCCGCCTTGATGAAGCCGCGCTCGAAATCGGTGTGGATGGCGCCGGCCGCCTGCGGCGCCTTGGTCGCGCGGGTGATCGTCCAGGCCCGCGATTCCTTCGGGCCGGCGGTGAAGAAGGTGATCAGGCCGAGCAGTCGGTAGCCCGCGCGGATGACGCGGTCGAGCCCGGCTTCCGCCAGCCCCATGGTTTCCAGGAATTCGGCCTTCTCCGCCGGGTCGGAGAGCTGGGCGATCTCCTCCTCGATCTTGGCGCAGATGACGACCGTCTCCGCCCCCTCGGCCTTGGCCTGCTCGGCGACCTTGTCGGAGAAGGCGTTGCCGGTCGCCGCCGACTCCTCGTCGACATTGCAGATGTAGAGGATCGGCTTTGCGGTCAGGAGCTGCATCTGCCGGAACACCGGCGTCAGATCGTCCGAGAGCTCGACGAGGCGGGCCGGCTTGCCGTCGCGCAGGAGCGGCAGCACCGCCTCGATCACCTCCAACTGGGCCTTGGCTTCCTTGTCGCCGCCCTTGGCCTTCTTCGACGTCGACTGTTCGCGCCGCTCCAGGCTTTCGAGATCTGCCAGCATCAGCTCGGTCTCGATCGTCTCGGCGTCGCGCAAGGGGTCGATCGACCCCTCGACATGGGTGATGTCCTCATCCTCGAAACAGCGCAGGACGTAGAGGACCGCGTCGACCTCGCGAATGTTGGCGAGGAACTGGTTGCCCAGGCCCTCCCCCTTCGAAGCACCCCGGACCAGCCCGGCGATGTCGACGAACTCAAGCTGGGTCGGGATCACCTTGTCCGACTTCGCGATCGCCGCGATCTTTTCCAGGCGCTCGTCCGGGACCGCGACCCGGCCGACATTCGGCTCGATCGTGCAGAACGGGAAGTTGGCGGCCTGGGCGGCCTGGGTCGCGGTCAGCGCATTGAACAGGGTCGACTTGCCGACATTGGGCAGTCCGACGATGCCGCAGTTAAACCCCATCGGTGTGCTTCCCGCTCTCTTGAATGGCGGCCGTCAACGCCGCGCCAATGGCCCCGTCGCCTTCCGCCGCATCCGCCGCATCCGCCGCATCCGCCGCATCCGCCGCATCCGCCGCATCCGCCGGTGCCGCCGGCTTGGCGCGCGGCGGTTTTGCCGGCGGTTTCGGCGCCGGGGCGACATGGGCGACCCGTGTCATGTACTGCTCCGCACCCTGTCCGACCAGCACCGGCAACTCGTCCGCCAGGGCCGCGACCAGGGGGGCGAGCCAGACCTGATCGGACTTGGGGAAGTCCTTCAGCACCCAGTGGATGACCTGTTCGCGCACGCCCGGATGGCCGACGCCGATCCTCACCCGCCAGTAGTCGCGGCCCAGATGCTGGTCGATCGAGCGAAGCCCGTTGTGCCCGGCCGATCCGCCACCGTGCTTGACCCGGATCTTGCCGGGGGCCAGGTCCAGTTCGTCGTGGAAGACGATCACCTTGGCGGGCGCGATCTTGAAGAAGCGGGCAGCCGTCGCCACCGCCCGCCCGCTGTCGTTCATGAAGGTCAGCGGTTTCAGCACCAGGACCTTGTCGTCGCCCATGCGCCCTTCGGAGACGAGCCCGTTGAACCGGTCCCGCCACGGCGACAGGCGCAAGCGGTCGACCAGGTGGTCGACCACCATGAAGCCGACATTGTGCCGGTTCATCGCGTATTTCGGCCCGGGATTGCCGAGCCCGACGATCAGGCGCACGGGCGCCTCCTCCGAGGTCTGAAGCGATGCCAACAACCGGCGGAGGAGGGCGGCGATCAGCCCTCGCCCTCGCCTTCCTCCTCCTCGGCGGCACCGCGCAGGGCCGACGGGGCGGAGATGGTGGCAATGGTGAAGTCGCGGTCGGTGATCGCCGGTCGCACCCCAGCCGGCAGGGTCACCGCCGAGATGTGGATCGACTCGCCGACCTCCGACCCGGTCAGGTCGACGGTGATGTGTTCCGGGATCTGGGAGGCCTTGCAGACCACGTCGACCGTGTGACGCACGACCGAGAGGACGCCGCCGCGCTTGAGGCCGGGGGAAGCACCGTCGTTCACGAACTCCACCGGGACGCCGATCTGGAGAACCGTTTCCGGCCCGACGCGGAGGAAATCCACATGCGTCGGGCGGTCGGTCACCGGGTGGAAGTGCACATCCTTCGGCACCACGCGGGTGGTGCTGCCGGACACGTCGAGATCGATGAGCTGGGTCAGGAAGGTGCCGTAGGACAGCATCTTCTCGAGGATCTTGAGCTCGACGGAGACGGTTTCCGGCGACTTCTTCTCCCCATAGACGACGGCCGGCACGAAGCCGGTCCGACGAACGGCGCGAGAGGCCCCCTTGCCAAGGCGCTCGCGCGGCACCGCTGACAGCGGCACAGGCTCGGACATCTAGAACTCCAGACTTGGCTGTAGAAAAACGAACGCGCGCCGGCCTCCAGGGGTGCCAGCGCGCAACGGCAGATCATAACGCCGATCCAAGTGCGGGAAAAGCCCCCATCCTGATCCGCGGCGGCCGTGCCTTTCGGGCTCAGCCGGTCAGACGAAGAGGCTGGAGACCGAGCGTTCCTCGGAAATCCTCAGGATCGCCTCCGCCATCAGGGTCGAGATCGACAACTGGCGAACGTTGGGGGAGATGCGCACGGCTTCCGTCGCCTGGATGCTGTCGGTCGTGACCAGGCTTTGAAGCGGGGAGGAGGCGACCCGGCTGACCGCCCCGCCGGAAAGCACGCCATGGGTGACATAGGCGTAGACGCTTTCCGCCCCCGCCTCCATCAGCGCGGTCGCGGCATTGCAGAGCGTTCCGGCGCTGTCGACGATGTCGTCGACCAGGATGCAGTTGCGCCCCTTGGTGTCGCCGATGATGTTCATCACCTCCGACACGCCGGCGCGCTCGCGGCGTTTGTCGATGATCGCGAGATCGGCGTTGAGGCGGCTCGCCACCCCGCGGGCGCGGACCACACCGCCGACATCGGGGGAGACGATGACCAGGCGCTCGTCGCCGAAGGTCCGGCGGATGTCCTGCACGAAGACCGGCTGGGCGTAGAGATTGTCGGTCGGGATATCGAAGAAACCCTGGATCTGTCCGGCATGGAGATCGAGGGTGAGGACCCGGTCAGCGCCGGCGACGGTGATCAGGTTGGCGACCAGCTTGGCGGAGATCGGCGTGCGCGGGCCCGTCTTCCGGTCCTGGCGGGCATAGCCGTAGTAGGGCAGGACGGCGGTGATGCGCCGGGCCGATCCGCGGCGCAGCGCGTCCAGCGTGACCAGCAGTTCCATCAGGTTGTCGTTGGCCGGGGCGGAGATCGACTGGATCACGAACACGTCCTCCCCCCGGACGTTCTCGTGGATCTCGACGAACACCTCCATGTCCGAAAAGCGCTGCACCGATGCCCGCGTGATCGGCAGGTGCAGGCTGGCGGCAATGGCCTCCGCAAGCGGGCGGTTCGAGTTGCAGGCGAGGATTTTCATGGGGCAAGCGACCTCGACAGCTCGAGCCTGATCGGGAGGTGCTGTCGGCGGAGGACCGCCGTTGGGACGGACGTTAGCAACCCGGTCCGGGCATGGCAACGCCGTGCCCGGTTCCTCGCGGCTCTCACGTCTGCCGCGCGATGATCGAGATGTTGCGACCGTAGTCGGGCTCGCCGCGATGCACCGACCGCCGATGGCTGAAGAACCGGTCCTCCTCGGCATAGGTGTCATGCGGTGCCCCGACGATGACGCCGACACCGGCCGCCTGCAGGCGGCGGCTGACATAGCCGGGCAGGTCGAAGAAATGGTGGTGGGCGCGTCGGGCGGGCACGAACAGGTCCTCGTTCAGGGCATCGTGCCCGACGAAGCGTTCCTTGAATTCCGGCCCTACCTCGTACGAGCGGTGGGCGATGGTCGGGCCGATCCCGGCGACGATGTCGGCGGGCTGGACACCGAACGCCGCCATGGCGGCGACCGTGTTCTCGATGACGCCGCCGAACGCCCCCTTCCAGCCGGCATGGATCGCGGCGACCGCACGGGCCTTCCGATCCGCGAGGAAGACCGGTGCGCAGTCCGCGGTCAGCACCAGAAGCCCGATCCCCGGCCGGTCGGTCACCAGCGCGTCGGCGATCGGGTTGTCGGGGCGCGACCACGGGTCGGCGACGGCCACGACCTCCGCCGTGTGGCGCTGGTCGACGCCGGTGACCTTCACCGGGTCGAGGTCCAGTCGTTCCGCCGCGAGCCTGCGGTTGCGGGTGACCTTGGCCGGGTCGTCCTTGGAGCCGAAACCGCCGTTCAGCGATCGGTACAGGCCCTCCGACACGCCATAGTTCCGACTGAAGAAGCAGTGCCGGACACCGTTGATCTCGTTGAGACCGCCAAGCGTGATCATGGTCCGTCGTCCCCTCGGGGCGGGCGGGTTACGGCGGGTCGAAACCGGCCGGCGTGGTGAGCCCCGGTGATGCCACGGCCAGCGCCTTGAACAAAGTGCCCATCTGATCGTCGCCGATCAGGCGCGCAAGATCCCGCGCCACGGAGGACGGATCGGCAGCCTTCGAAAGGGCACGGGCACGTTCGGCGATGCCGAGGCGCTGGAGCAGAACTCCCTGGTGAACCGGCCCCCAGCTTGTCGCGCCCTCGGCTCGCGCGGCCGCCGCTAGGCTCCAGAAATCGACATGGGCGGTCAAGTCGGCCTCCCCGGGGGCCGCCAGCGGATCGACCTTCCGATGGCCGCTCACCGCCTGCCAGGTCGACCCTTCCCGAGGCACCTCCGCCCCGTAGTCGATGATGAGGCCGAGCCCGCCCCGTGCGACGAGGTGCCGGCTGAGTTCGGCCATCGCGGCGCGCGCCGACGGCGAGACCTCGACCACCGCCGGCGGCATGGCGTCGACCAGGGCCGGCGGGACCAGGGCGGCGGCCAGCGGCCCGGCCTCGGCAAGCGTGATGGAGAAGCCGCCGCCGTCGGTCGAGAGACCGATGACCCGTTCCGCCCAGCCGTGCGGCGTGCGCTGGAACTGGCGGATCGGCAGGGCGTCGAAGAACTCGTTGGCAACGACCAGTGCCGGGAGTCCGGGCAGGAGGTCGATCCGCTCGACCCAGTCCACCTTGTCGCGGTGATCGGCGAGTGCGGCGGCCTGCTCCGCCCGCAGTGCGCTGCTCGTTTCCACCAGCACCACCTGTGCCGCGGCCACGAAGCCGGGTTCGACCCTGCCGGCGCGCAGGATGTCGGCCATCAGCGTGCCGCGTCCGGGGCCAAGTTCGACAAGCGCGAACGGGTCGGGCCGGCCCAGGCTGCGCCAGCCCTCGATCAGCCAGAGCGCGATCATCTCGCCGAACATCTGGCTGACCTCGGGGGCGGTGACGAAGGCACCCGCTGCCCCGATCGGTGACGCCTGCTGGTAGAAGCCGTGGCGCGGATGGCCGAGGGCGAGCGCCATGTAGTCGGCGATCCGGATCGGCCCCATCAGCCGGATCTGGCGTTCGATGATGGCGGCGAGCGGGGTGGTCACGGCGGTCGGCGTCAGCGGTAGCGGTCCCCGGTCAGGAGGTAGTCCTGCCAGTAGCGCCGGACCCCCTCCTCGAGCGGGGTGAACTGGCCCTCGTAGCCGGCCGCGCGCAGCTTCGCCATGGGCGCCTCGGTCCAGTACTGGTACTGGCCGCGTATCGCTTCCGGCATGTCGATGTAGTCGATCTCCGCGGTCCTGCCGGCCGCGGCGAAGCAGGCCAGCGCCAGATCCCGAAAGCTCCGCGCCCGGCCCGTCCCGACATTGAACAGGCCGCTCGCCCCTGGCGTTTCCAGAAGCCACAGGACGACATCGACGCAGTCGTCGACATGGATGAAGTCGCGTGACTGTCCGCCATGGTCGAAATCCGGCCGGTGCGACTTGAACAGCCGGGCGCGGCCGGTCTCCAGGATCTGCGGATGCAGCTTGGCGGCCAGGCTCATCATGTCCGCCTTGTGGTACTCGTTGGGGCCGTAGACGTTGAAGAACCGCAGCCCGGCGCATTGCGGCGGCAGGTGATCGCCGGCGCGGCTTCTTTCGGCGATCGCCCGGTCGACCGCCAGCTTCGACCAGCCGTAGAGATTGAGCGGCAGCAGCCGTGCCAGGGCCTCCGGGCTTTCGTCGTCGTCGAACCCCCCCGCGCCGTCGCCGTATGTCGCCGCGGACGATGCATAGATGAAGCGGACATGGTGGCGCGTGCACCAGTCCAGAAGGTCGAGGGTCGTGCGCACGTTCTCCTTCAGGACGGCATCGCCGTCGGTGACCGTGGTCGCGGAGATCGCCCCCATGTGGAGGATGGCTTCCACCCGCGATGCGACCCGGTCGAGAAATCCCGGAAGCTGTTCGGGTGTCACGATGTCGTAGAGCCGCCGCTTGGCGATGTTGCGCCAGCGCTCATCCGACCCCAGCCGGTCGCAGGCGACGACGACGGGGCCGGTTGCCGCTTCCAGCCGGGCGAGGATGTTCGATCCGATAAAGCCGGCGGCCCCGGTGACGACGATCATGCCGACCCGCGCCCCTGTCCCGTTCCGTGCATCGGTCCGGTTATAGGGGGTCGCTCGGAAACGCCGCAAGCGTGCCCTTCCTTGCCGCCCTCTTCCCTGCCGTCCCGTTGCTCGCCGTCCCCTTCCTTGAATGCGCGGGCCCGGGCGTGCTAGCTCACCCCTAACGTTTGGTCGCTTGTCCGTCGTTGCTGGGCCGGTCACGGTGTCAGGCCAGAGGAAACGGACCAACCGGTTGATTTTCGAGCGTTTTCGGAGCCTCAGGCCCGGTTCCGGACTGGATTCGGGAAGGCCCGAGGGAGGGAAGGTCCCCATGGCCGGTGCGCCAACGGTTCTGGAAGATATCGGCCGCGTCCTGGGTGGCGCCCTCGGAGCTGCGGCCGGCTTTCGCCAGCAGGTCGACCAGGCCCTGCGCCAGCGTGTGGAGCGCGTCGCCCGCCGCCTGGACCTCGTTTCGCGCGCGGAGCTCGAGGCGGTCCAGGAGATCGCGGTGAGCGCGCGCAGCGGGCAGGAAGCGGCGGAGGCCCGGCTCGCCGCGGTCGAAGCCCGACTGGCCCAGGCATCCGCCCCGCGCCGGACGTCGGAAAAGCGCGCCGCACAGACCCCCCCGGACGCGACGTCCGGCACGAGCAAGCCAGCGGCGGCGAAGGGCGGCGGACGCCGCACCCGCAAGGTGGCGGATGCTTCCGGAAGCGGCGGGCAATCCTCGTGACAGCCGATCGGTTGCGGCCGTTCCGGGGGCTACTCCAGGGGCCGCGATCCGGGCAGGGCATAGCGGCCCCGACACGCACGGACGTTTTCCCGGGGCAGGCCAACCCCCATGTAGTTGGCCGAACGAAGGGAAGGGATGAGGCGCATGATGTCGGCATCCTCGGTGCACGAAGCCGAAGAGACCGGTAATCCGCTGGATCTGGTCGAGGACCTGGTGGAGGCCAACCAATGGCCGTCCGAGCGGTCCGGCGACGACGAGATGATGATCGAGATACCGGGGCGCTGGTGCGGGTACCGGCTGTTCTTCCTGTGGCAGGACGAGTTCTCGGCCCTGCAGTTCTGCTGCCGCACGGATGTCCAGATGCCGGAGGACCAGCGTCTGGTCATGGCCGACCTGTTGACCCTGGTGAACGAACGGCTGTGGCTTGGCCATTTCGACATGGCGTCCGACGATCTGACGCCGATGTTCCGCTACACGTCCCTGCTGCGCGGCATCCCAAGTGCGAGCCCCGAGCTGATCGAGGATCTGATCGAGATCGCGGTGATCGAGAGCGACCGCTACTACCCGGCGTTCGCGGCCGTGGCAGGCGGGGCCAAGGCCGCCGACCTGGCGCTCGAGGCGGCCGTGCTCGACCCGGTTGGCGAGGCCTGACGATGGCGCCGGGGGCCGAGCCCGCGCGGCTGCTGCTTGTCGGCTGCGGCAAGATGGGTGGGGCGATGCTGACCGGCTGGCTGAAGGCCGGGATGGTCGCCCAGGCGCTGGTGGTGGAACCCAACCGAGAGGCGAGGACGGGTGTCGGCGACGACCCGCGGGTCGTTTGGCATGACGCCGCCGACAGCCTGCCTCGGGACATGGCTGTCGATGCCGTCATCCTGGCGGTCAAGCCGCAGCAGATGGACGCCGTGGCACCTACCTACGCGGCTCAGGCGGCGGCGGGCGCTGCGATGATCTCGATCGCGGCGGGCAAGGCCGTGCGCGCGTTCGAAGGCTATTTCGGTCCGACTGCTGCGATCGTCCGTGCCATGCCGAACACGCCGGGCTCGATCGGCTGCGGCATGACCGTGTGCGTTGCCAACGCCCAGGTGACCGACGCGCAGCGCGCGCTGGCGGATCGCCTGATGGCCGCGATCGGTCGGGTGGCGTGGCTCGACGACGAGGCGCTGATGGACGCGGTGACGGCGGTGTCCGGCAGCGGCCCCGCCTACGTCTTCCACCTGATCGAGACGCTGGCCGCGGCCGGTGCGGAAGCCGGCCTGCCGGCCGACCTGGCGGCGACGCTGGCGCTGGAGACGGTCCATGGGGCCGGGCGGCTCGCCCAGGCGTCGGCGGAGGCGCCCGCCCAACTGCGCGTCAACGTCACCAGTCCCGGGGGCACGACCGCCGCCGCCCTCGGCGTTCTGATGGGGCAAGACGGGCTCCAGGCGCTGATGACGCGCGCCGTCAAGGCCGCGGCCGA
>CAYNIS010000026.1:15596-16054 GCA_964397055.1 uncultured Rhodospirillaceae bacterium
GGGCCATTTCGATCATGGGCGGGTTCCCTGGCGGGGCTACCATTCGACTCCGCAATGGATATAGTGCAGCCGCCGTCGGCGTGTGCCCGGTGGGTTCGCCCCCCGTTGCCCGGGGCGGCCGGTACAAATGCCCACTGAGACGTTGATCGGAATCGACGTCGATCAGGATTTCATCAGGGCCGGGTTCGCTTCTGAACCGGCATCACCCCTCAGTTTCGGGAGGCGTACATGACCATCAGGCAGGTTGCGGTGCGGTCGACCACGGCCCTTTCCATGATGCTTGCCGCCACAGGTGTGGCCGTTGCCGATGACAGCGCGCAGCCGCCGACCTCGGGTCCGGCGCCGGCCCTTGTGCAACCCGCCCAACCTGACCCGGCGCCTCAGGCCCAGCCTGCCCCAGTGCCGCAGTCCGCCCAGCCGGCCCCAGTGCCGCAGTCCGCCCAGCCGGCCCCAGCGCC